>NZ_JAKKRH010000052.1:0-27604 GCF_025654465.1 Shewanella sp. SM101 | reverse complement strand
GTCACGCGTTAAAGATAAAAGTGTGGATGATAAATACACGACAAGACAACAAGCCAGTGTGCCTATACTGGACAAGCTAAAAGCATGGCTTGAGCAGAACCAGCCAAATTTAGTGGGCAATACCAAACTAATTGAGGCGGCTAATTACCTGGCTAATCAATGGCACAAACTCATTCGCTATGTGGATGATGGACGACTCAGCATCGATAACAATAGAGCTGAACGTGCAGTAAAACCGTTTGTGATAGGYCGAAAAAATTGGTTATTTAGCCAAACGGCTAACGGTGCACATGCCAGTGCCGCCCTTTACAGTATTGTGGAAACCGCCAAAATAAATGGTCTAATCCCATTTGATTACATCATGGTTTGCCTTGATGAACTGTGTAAACCAGAACCCAATATCGATAGCTTGTTACCCTGGAATTTTAAACAGTAGGTGTGGTTCGCTAGACGGTTACCCCGGAGGCGTATCTGAGGAGCTATTGAGGTATTGATGGCATCACTACCGTCAGTCTCAGATGCAGTCAATGATGAGTCAAATTTATAGATATTGGTGCCGAAAACGCTCATTATCATTTGAGCAACAACGGTTTTATCAGAAGATAACAAGGGCATCGTTACCCCACCGTCCATAAACGCCTGATAAACAGAGTTATACTGCGACTTACTTGTGGTATTTGTCATGTTCGCGGCTTTAGAGTGACTGTTAATCGCGCTCACCTCGGCTCTAGCTGAGGCTTTTGAATCAAACCAACTGGACGATGATTCAGAGTAGTTTTGCCACATTTTACGATCAGATTTAACTTGTAAAGATGGAGCTTCTTTTTCTGCTAAATCCACCCATTCTTCACAATCCTTACTAATGTATTCATTGAGTGAATTAAGGCGCTTAGCTAAATCAGCAAGGATCGCATTGCAATCTGGGCAGAGCATCCCCATAGCCAATTGAAACGCATACATAGGAGCGGCGGCCGCAATTGACCGCGCCATTTGTACCAATTCTTCTCTTTTAATCAATGATAATGAGCCGCCAAAAAAATCTATTCCTTTGCAAGATGCTTGTAGATACGGCGCTCTTGCTGCGAGCACTTGCTCATTAACTGTTTTAATTCTGACAGATGCGCTACCGAGCGAAATACCATTGCGCCTTGCGCCTGAATATTGATTGATACCAGAACTAGCTGATAGCATTTCATCCCAAATGGAGCTAAGGCCCCCCGCTTCAACTGTACTCAGTGGCAAAGTTAGCAGTGTAATCAATGCTATTCTTCTCATTATTTGACATCCTCTGTAGCAGTGTCAGCGTCAGGTTTACCCAACATAAAATTACGCATTTTGTTAATGAGGTAATCGGGGTCGTCATACACACGTTCTGTATTTACCTTGGCCTCTGCGTCAGTCATGTAAACAGCGCGTACCTGTTTGACATTGTTAAGCTCGGACTCCGATATGATTTTCTCTTTGCTTGCTAAAGCAATGATCCTTTCTCCTAACGAATCCATACCAACCAACCCGGAACTCAACAAGAAATAATCACCTGTGTTGTTAGTTACATATAAAGTAGGCGTGGCTAATACATCGAATCTCTGAGCCATTTCGGAATTGGCTACACGGTAATCACCAAAAACATGAAAATCATCATTTGGTACTTTCCCTCCATCAATGGACACGGGCATGATTGTCCAGCCATATTCTTTCGCGAGGCGAATTAGGTAAGGAGTCTGTTTCGCACAGTAAGGACAGTTAGAGCTAAAAAAATAAATGAGCGTGGCTTTCTTGCCGATACTCTCAATGAGTTTCCATTGGTTTTCACTTTGAGTGCCTTTGAACGCCTGAAGTGATACATCGTTTTCGGGACGGCGCAACGACTCATCCAAATAAGGATCGAACATTTGCTCAGAAATATATGTCGCTGCGAACTGGTTAGCACGGTCGATGGCGGCACGTTGAATATACAGATAACGCTTTACGTCCTCTGGCCTACCGGTGTTAAGTGCTAACTCTTTAGCCTTGGGTAAATTCTCTTGGAACCATTTAACGCTCATGGCCTCAACGGAATTTTGTGGCTCATCTGTTTGTGCTTCGGCTTGCACAGGTGATGGCTTAGGCGGCTCAACTTTTTCAGGTATATCCTCTTTCGGAGGAAGCTCGTGCCAGTACCAACCGCGCTCACGTTGTTTGTAGAAGTTGTCGCTCGATTGAGTTGACGCCTGCTCAGCCACAACAGCCGTAGATGCCATTGCCGCGGCAATAAATATTGCACACCTTTTTAAATCAGCCATAACACACCTTTTTAATATAGTTACCTAACTATATCATAAAAAAATAGTAGAAAAACGCCGCATTAATAGCGGCGAAAATCCTATTTCAATCCATCAGAAAATCTCTGTCTGATCCAATATCAAAATCATCATCCATACTGTTAATAGGCACTTCGTGAGGTTCTTTATTGGATTCGCTAGACAGTTCAGCTACAGATTTTAAATCTGCATGTTGCTCATTAAGTGGGTTCAACTGAATGCTATTCATCGCTGAGAAGTTTTGTTGTCTTATGAGTAATCCAAACTCCATTAGTAACAAGATTTCTCGTGTTAGTGCTTTTGGGTTAAAGCTGGACAAATAATCGCAAAGGCGGGGGCTACTATCACTACTAATGCGAATGTGTCGCTCTATAAGTCTTGCCATAAAATGACGCCCCTTAATTCACTCGCCGCTGATTAAACTCGCCGCGAGCCAGAGCACCCTTAATGTACTGCTCACCAGCCGTTTGCAAACCGCGAGCAACGGAAGTTAAAGGATCAATGACGACCTCAATTTTATGGTGTGGAAAAGCCTTTTTAATGGCACCTAAATAAACTGATGCCGCGCCGCCAGAGACAAGAATCAGGTCTATATCTTGACCGTCACCTACCACGTTAACGACTGACGTTATCGCTTCATCACAAGTGGCAGTGATGGCACTTGTCACATCAAATTGATGCTCACACACAGGAAATGCCATCGTAGTGCCGTACAGCTTCAACGAACCAGTTATAAACGCTTGGTCTATTAATTCAGAACTAATACTTTTGAGGTTAAACTTTTCGGAAAGCTGAGTTTTTAGAGATAATTCAACTGCTGAAATTACTTTGGACATGCCAGTTTCTGAGTCGCCGGAGCGATTTTTGTTCACCTTAATGCCGGTTGAAGTAATGAAATCTAGGGTTAGATATCCCGGATCTATAACCAGTATGTTGAGGTTTTTACATGCCATATAACGCTCTGTACCACCCTCTCTTAAATAGCTCATTAATGCGCCTAGCGGCTGTTCAAAAACCAAGACACTTTTAATGCTAATTTTGCGCTTACCTGAACCGGAAATATCGTGAGTGCCGGTGTAAATTTTTATGAGTTCATTTTTGCGAGATAAAACGCTAACAGGCAGACCAAGAACCAGTACATCGATAACTAAATCGCCGGAACCTATAAACGAAAGCGAGCCGAGAAGGAGGGCCTTATATCGGTCACTGGTAAGAAAAGATTCAGTATTTAGCACTCTTACATTACGGGCACTTGAAGCTGTAACGTCAGCGCCAATTTCATACGTGATGCCATTTACATCGACTGTAACTACATCCCTTTCTTCACCCGAAATGCCAAGATTGATATCCGATTTAACGGGAATTGGCACCGATGGAAATGTTTTAATCTCATATTCGCCCGTAGCATTCTTGTGAACACTCGTTGTTGTACCGTAACCCACATCTACAGTTACTATCACTTGACTACTCATATTGCACTCCAACCCCAAACAAACCCCAAAATGGGGTTATTAATTAATTCTTTGCCTGCGCATAACAAGACTTTTTGCAGATAACGACAGGCCCGTCATATTCCAGTTAAAACAAACCCCAAATTGGTATTCAAATTTAAGGCTGAGCTATTAATGTTGGAATACCAAAACGATCCCAAATTGGGCCATATAATACACAATTATTTATTCGCACGCGATTTAATAATTGTGTATTATATTGGTGACATTTCCGACTACGTAACTAGATGATTTGCAGCATTATGACAAGGAATCACTCAACATCGGGGACGAACTGTAGTGATACGCGAGTTTGCGTATACAACAATAAGATGAAAGCAATTTTCAAAAAATATGCAGAAGTTGTCGTTTTTTTCAGGTTTCTAGTCTGTGAGTGATGACGATATTTAACAATGCAAAATTACACGCACAAAAAACACAATTTCGGGGACGAACTACAGACTGACAGCGTATCGCTTACAGAGGGATAGTGGTGTGTAGAGAAGTTATCACTGCTTTGCTCATGAGAATACAAGAGTTCGGTGACGAACTGAGGGCTTACAACTTCTCGCTTACAGAGGGCGGGCGGTGTGGAGGTTAGGTGTCTCAACTCTTTATGCAAAAACAAGAGTTCGGGGACGAACTGAAAACAAACTCGTTTTAGTTACGTAGCCGACATGCTGCATTGCGGTGACGAACAAACAGTAGGAAAACGATATGCAAGATTACGGCAAGCCCGGCGTCAAGAATCCGCAGGCTGATTTAGAACAGAAGTTGGGATATCAGATTTCCGACACGCTCAGAGTGGTCAGTTCTCAGATCGAGGCGGCACACTTTCAAGCCAAAGTGCTTGTAGATGATTACTGGCTGAAATGGCGATCATCTAATCGCGCCTTACGCACGGAGGGAGGAACATTTACTGGGGGGGAAATAGCACCAAGAGCATGTATCAAGAGCGATAAGATTTATCTTATATGGACACGATACAGGCCGGGGCGGGTTGGCAATGTAGGAAAGTCTTGGGGGGATGACATTAAGCCAACAGGGAGGGGCTACACAGTTGAACAGCTAACCCGAAAATCCCCGGATTGGGAGCGCAGAATGATTGAGCAAACAGAGACAAGGTTAGCGCCTCTGCGTGAAGTTTTAGACTGCTTGCATGATGCAAAAGTCAAGTTGAAAAGAATTGAACGTAAACAATCTTAATCTACTTAACAGCAAAAAACGGAGCTATACATGACTGACGAAAAAACGGTTAAAACACCAAAACCAACACAGATACGCGTCCCGCGCACCCAAACTGTTAGAGCACAACAACCACGTAAATTTATCTCAAAAAATGTGCAACTCAAAAGCAATACGGTACAGCAATTGTTTAGCAATGAGGTTCGGCAGAACAATATAAAAATGAGTATATCCCGCATTGCAGGGTTATTCGTACTGACCTCCAACAACAAAGAGGTTCGCGATCGTCTTGATACTTGGTTTGGAGCCGAACAAGAAGAAGTGGCTCGCCGCTGCACTTTGATTGAACAGGTCTATTCAAACGAAACCGAGGGCAATTACGGAGCTAACGATGATATGACCGTTATTACCCCTGACACATTTAGTGTCACCTTCCAAGTTGAACACCCTATCTACTGGCGCGTTATAGATGCGATCACTAAAACAGATGCGGCGATATCTCAAATTGAAAACCTATGGCTCTCTGGTGAGCTTTCAGAATCAATGAGCAATAGCACTCGTGGAATCGCAATTAACACAATGCAGAGGTTTTTTGGCAGACTTAGAACGGTCGCCACTGACTCTGCTAACCGAAAGGGCGGGATTTACTCGCTAGAAGATTACAACAAAATTATGCAAGCATTACGGGTAGTCTCTGAATCCAATGCGGAGGATGAGTTTTCCGATACAGATGGAGGTATAACACCTGACGCAGAAGCCACTAAGATCGCGGTGGGTGAATAATGGGAAAAATAGCCAAGCTGTTGAGTTTGGCTGTTCGCTCTTTTTTGCTGGATGGTAAATACCCTAGCAGAGACTCGGTGCGAATGGTTACGGGTGAGTCAAAGAAACCTGCACCAAATGTGGATGTTTTAGTGGATACATTTTACCCGCCAATAGCTGACGGGGTTGTCATTGTTAGTGCCGAACGAATCATTAAGGCCAATGACGACCTCATAGATATGACAGTTCGTGAGTTAGGGTTAACCGATATTCATAGAGCTAATTTCAATCCTGCGAACTTGTCAGACTACAACAAAATCTATAATTCGCAGACGTTGGTAATAAATGTAATAGCTAACTTCCTTAGCTATGTTCATCTTTTACCTGCTTCTGAAAACCATCACCACGCCGCTGTTGGCGGTCTCGCTCGTCACAGTCTTGAAGTCGCCCTTTTTTCATTAAGACACATGGCGTCAGTGGATATAAAAGAAACGAAATTTACTGATGAGTTACATAGTAAGAAAATACGTTGGTACTACGCCTCTTGGGTTGTCGGGTTAGTGCATGACATAGGTAAGTCCCTGCACGATATGTCGGTACGTTGTGGTGATTCAGTTTGGAACCCGCAGATAGAAAACATCTTTGAGTGGGCCACTCGCTGCAAAGCTCAGCGGTACGAAGTGACTTGGAATTATGCTGACCGGCACGGTAAGCATATTGGTTTAGCGTCCTCAATGCTTAATCAAATATTAACCAAAGAAGCTAAGCAATATCTGTTTAACACGCAAGACGACCTACAGGTGATTATTTACGAAACACTATCAGGCAGCATGGAAATAAACAATCCAATTAAGGCAGGTCTGAAAAAAGCCGAAGCTAGGTCTGTACATAAAGATATGCTGTGGCAGTGGGATAGACTCACCGGCGCTCGTAAGATGCCCCTTGAGGCTGCGTTTATTAAGCGGCTGCAAATGCTGCGGCGCATGTGGAAAACCAATGAGGAAAAAGCCGATATTTGGTGCCTAGGCGCCGAAGATGTGTACGTGTCTTACCCCTCAAGTTTTAACAAAGTAATGGCCTCACTTCAAGCCGATGGTTATAGCGTTCCAATGCAGGTCGGGAAAATGCTTGAAATGTTAGTGGATAGGCAGCTATTTGAACCGCTATTCGAGGACTACACAACAGGTCATTTATGGCCTGAATCTATTGGGAATGCTCAAGTAGGACCAATAAAAGTAGCCAAGCCTAAATGGGCCGGCATTGTGTATGGTGAGGACATATCACCACGGGGAGGCCACGGTAGAATCTCGCTGACTCGCGATGACTCGTTGATGATTCACTACGCGCCCACTGGATTAATTTCATTAACTGACACAAGAAAAACTAAGGAAGATGAGAAGTTAGACGCTAACGAAGAAGTGGCTATAGAAACCAATACAAACAACTCGGCCAGCTCTATTCATCACGAGCCTGAGCAGCAAGCAGAAAAAGATAAACCTGCTGATACAGAGCAAGGCAATGATGGTGTCAAGGCTAAGGCTAAGACTAAGCCATCAACAGCACCCAAGGGCAAAGCCAAGTCCGTTAATTCAGAGCAAAACAATACCGACACCCAAGCTGAAACTAGCCCGGAAACTAAGAAACAAGCAACTAGCAATAACGATGTCAGCACCAAACAAAGCAACGAAGTTCCAACGCCAAGTTGTGAAGATGATTTGATTCCGCCTGCGGAGGCTTTGCCTAAAAAACCGGATCACAAAGGAGTCGTATTTAAGAATTTTTCTGCCCATAACGAAAATGAAGCCGCTATAAAATCCCCCGTGGCTAAAGCTGAAATATATTCAGAAATAAAGCCTGAGACTGCCCTCTTACCCCCGAGTGTTGAATCGGCGCTACCGCACACAAAAACCACAATGGACATACTTGTAGATACATTGCTGTCGCACACTAACATCGAACGTCACCGCATGAAAGTGGCTAAAGACATTCTTGATTTAGATGTAACTGTCTTACCCGAGATTGAATCATCACTAGATATCGCCGGGCTAAAAGTGCCAGATATGATTAAGGCTTTAATGGATGAAAAGCTATTCATCACTGACGCGGAAACTCCACGAAAAATTATTAACGTGGTGAAAAAGGTCAAAGTTTACCAAATCAAATTAACCCTAGAGCAAAGTTTGAGGCTTACAGAAGAATCAACATCTAAGGAGGGGGATCTAGCCATCCATCCAAGCAATACATTAATGCCAGGGGAAAACATATCTTTGATAATGCCTGACATATATCCCCCCCACTCTGCCGCCGATAATGGGTCACTCGAAATTGAGGAAGAAACAGGAAATACACATTATCAATCAGAAAGTGAATACGGAAATTGGGACGAATATAGTTCTCAGTCAGTAACTAACAACGATGAACACTGTAGCGAAATCCGAACTCAGGATGACTTAGTTTCTCAGTCAGTAACTAACAACGATGAACACTATGGCGAAATTCGAACTCAGGATGACTTAGATACCACCCCTGCGTTTGCGGGAGGCTCTACTTCGTTACAGGGGTTAAAGAACGCGACAGGTAATACATCCCCTAAAGCCGAAAGCAAATATGACCGCGCATTACAGTCTTTCATTGGATGGGCTATGAGCTCATCTGGCAAAGCAGGTATTGACCATCGTCAAGGTCAATTACGAGTGCAAAGTTTTGTGTTAACCGCTTACGCGCAAGAAATAGAATTAACCAATAAGGATGCTAATTACCTCAAGCGACAAGCTGGTGATAGCGCAACGATTGACACTGACGCTAAACAAACAGTTTGGATGGTTTTTGATACAGCAGGAATAACTTATGAGTAGCAAAGGACAAACTAACGGCCTGTATATGGAAAACATGTACAGGCCAATATACGAGTTAAATTCCGCTTATGCTTGGTCGGGTGCTTCAACATTCACGATAGGCGCATGGGCTTTTCAGGGTGCATCAGGGCATAGCGTGTCAATTGTCGCCTTATCGGTTATTGCTGCTACGGCTGGCATGTCTGTTAAACGCTTACGGGATGCGCTGCCTCAAATCCGGCGACAAATAAAGTTAGTGTACAACTATCACTACCACATTAAAGCCGAGGCTTTATGGGAACTAGCTAAGACTCGCCTTGATAAAGCGTTTTTTGGTCGAGGTTTTGAGTGGACAATCACTGAGGCGAACCGAGCATACCAACTCAACGGTACTCGCCCTGAACATGCTAAGGGCTTCTTGCCTTGGGCCGTGCGTAGAGCGCTTAAAAAAACAGAGGAAGAAACCAAACGATTAGAAGGTAGACCTTGGATACAAGGTTGTGGTGATGAAAAAGACCTTTGGCTTGATTCATCACTGTTCTGGTCCCACAGTTTTTATACTGGCTTGCCCGGTTCGGGCAAGACAACGATGTTAACACTTAACAGCGTTGGAGCGTTATATCGCGGGAACTCGGTTTTAGTTTTAGATCCAAAGAATGACCACTTTTGGAAAACGCGACTGCAAGCCGAAGCCAAGAGAATAGGTGTGCCATTCTATTACTTCAATATTGCGGAACCGAGCAAGTCGGTAAGAATAGATCCACTGGTGAATTTCTCGGTGACAACTGAAATAGCGTCACGCTTAGCTAACGTGCTTGAGAAAGGGACCGGTAGCTCTGAGGGGTTCCGTTCTTATGCGTGGGATTCATTCTATGTCACTGCTGAGGCGTTGAGATTTACTGGTAGACGCCCGTCTATCAAGTTAGTCGCTGACTACATGCTGAACCGGAAAAGTGAACTAGCAACTGAGGCACTAAGCATCATCATGGCTAAGCACTATGGTAATGAGTGGCATACGAAAATGGCGAGTCAAATTATCGAAGAAGGTAGAGGCAGTTTGTTAGCTGGCTTGATTATGCGGTATCAACAGGTGTTAATACCTGACGACAAAGGCGAGGACGCAGTATCGAGTTTCATAGGTTTCGTGACGCACGATCAAAGCCATCAAAGCAAAATGCTCGCGACCACAAAGCCAATGCTCACAAAGCTAACAGCCTCACCACTGGATAAGATGTTAAGCCCCGATCCTAATGATACCGAAGATGAACGCCCAATCATTGATATAAAGAAATTTATAGATACGGGCGGCGTTCTCTATATTGCCACCGACTCATCAGGTAATGCCGATATTTCATCGGCGGTATCAAAACTCATAATGGAAGATACCTGTGCTTCTGCCGCGTCCCGCTACAACTATGAACAAGGCAAAGGTACTCGTGTTTCGGTGTTTGGCGATGAAATCCATTCTGCTCTATCTGAGGGTTTAATCAATTTGGCGGCAATGGGTCGTGGTGCAGGGTTTGAGCTACACCTATCAACTCAAGGTGTGCCCGATTTAATCGACAAAGCTGGCGAGGCAGTCGCTAACCGAATATTGTCGTTAACCGCTAACTGGTTTTGTTTGCGAGCCCGTGACGATATTACCCGAGAGAAATTCGCGGCCCTACTTCCTGAGTACCCAATTAAGACAAAACAATGGCAGTTATCCTCCAACACTGACTCTACAAGCAATCTTCATGAGTTTTCTGGCTCTGTGGGCGAGCGAATTATGGAAGCAGATAAGCCTGCATTCCCTCTGTCGCTGATGTCCGAACTACCAAAGTTGCAGTACGTGGCCCGACTAGCTAACGGGAAAACATATCAATGTCGCATACCAATTCTTATGTAAGGCTTTAACTTATGAGCGATACAACGAAAAACAAGTCTTTGCACCGCAGGCTTATTGCTGCTGTTGGGATATTAATCACTATCTATGTATTGATATTCATGGATACAGCAGAGCATAGCGTCATGCTCAAAAGAGAAATTGGCAACATTGAGAATGTTATTAGTTTAGATGCCACGAAGATAGTCGTGCTAAGAGCTAAAAATTGGTACGACATAACAATGATGAAGTCAGGTGTGAGCGGATTCATTGACCAGTTCAATCAAGATACCGGGCTCAACGGAGAATCACTTTGGCGTAATCCTCTTACAAGAATAATTAACAATATTAAAAGCCTCTGGTATCAGACGCTCATACGAATATCACTGATGCTGTTTTGGTTTTGGATGGCAATAGGCATGATTGGCGCGGCTGTTGTGGATGGATTAATGCAACGAAAAATCAGACAACATGAGTTTACTTCACCATCAACGGGTTATTTCAGAGTAGCAATGTGGTCGTCAACTTTAGTGATATTGATGTTAGAGGTTTACTGCATAGTTCCGGCATATTTCGCCTCTCAAATTTTCCCGCTATTTCCACTGTTATCTGCAGTAATTATTGCGTGGTTAGTGAAGGTTACACTCTCGAACAGCGCTAAGAATATGTGATTCCCTCACGTATGCGAGCTTTTAGACTTTAATACCGAAAAACACAATAAACATAGAGCAAATCAAAAAAATATTGTGTTGACAGTGTGTGTTAAACATCTAAAATTCAATAGTGAAAAATTCAATCAGTAATACTGAAATTATGGAGCGGTACCGATGACAAATATTCAAAAAGAGAAAAAAAATATCTTCCAGCTTTTTAAGGAATCCTCATTCACTGTTCGCGCAGTATTCACGGTAATAATCGTTTTCATCGCGGTACTGATGCTATACGGCGGTGATGCTAATGCTGTCTCTGCCTCTGGTGCTACGCTGCATACCTTTTTCGATACTATGTGGGATGAAGTGAAAGGTCTTATGACCGGAGCACCAGCTAAGGCAATCATGGGCCTATCTATTTTAGGCACGATAGCTTTCTCCATGATCAAGCCTAACCTTATCGGCTTCCTATCATCTGTTGTCGTGATCCTTGTATTAGCAAACGCCCCTGCAACAATTGACGGTAGTTTGACAGTGACAGTGGAAGCGTTAAAGGCTGGTCTAGCTAAGTAAGGCATAGACCAACTGATTGCGCGAGTATTAAAGGGTGCAACTTTGGTTTGCGCCCTTTTTTTTAAAATAAAGAAGGAGTTTAACGCATGAACCAAGCGCGGTTCCCCAAGCGTTGTAATGGCGCTATCAAAATCGGCAAGGTGCATTTTGACTCAATAAAGTTGGCAGTAATTGTGATGGTGTTCGCCTTAGCGTCAAGCAACATCAACATAGGTGTAATACTCGCAGTAATCAGTGTGTCCATTGTCGAATCCATGTACAAGAAGTTTGGCCGTGGAGTTCTAAAGCACATGTTATGGATCAACGGATTTTGGATTACCAGTGGTAAACAAGCGATCTTAACGCCAGCCATCAGACGGCTAATTAAGTAAGGTAGAAACTATGTTTTGGAAATCAAAAATCAAAGAGAGTTATGACAACCTCAATGTGTCCAATAAAAATATTGGCCGCTCCAATCTAGGGTTAACCGTTGCAGTCGTATTCCTAACCCTGATGGTAATGAACAAAGAAACAGAAATCATAGTGATGCCGAATGATTTTAAAGAGCCAATCATAATGAATGGCAATCAAATCACGCAGGAATACAAAATCCAGTGGGGGCTAATGATTGCAACCATTCTTGGTAACGTCACGCCTAAAAACTCTAAATTCGTAATTGACCGGATTACTAAGATGGTGCCGCTAGAGCTTAACCCTGACGAAGCCGAAGCTCTTATGGTTTCGACTATCGAAGAAATGACACTACGCGGTGTGAGTGAGAAGTTTGTGCCAAGCGATGCTATCTATTCATCAATCACGGATTACGTGTGGGTTGTTGGCGAAAAAACTACAACATCACTAAAAACAGGTGCAGCAGATAGCGGGTCATATACCTACGAATTGAAAATTGGGGTTAGGAACGGAAGTCCGATGATTTTAGATATCCAACAATACCCTCATGCCGTTAACCCCGCATTGAGAGAGCGTGAGTTGCTACAAAGTAAAAATAGCAAAGCATCCATAGACAATGACACCGTAGTTAAATTTAAGGCCGGCTGAGCATGAATAAACCAACACTAATAACCACATCAATATTGCTATCGTTCTGTGCAGCTCAAGCTGTGGCCGAAACAGAAACCGATATATATGCACTTCCAACTGATTTATTGCCGACAGAACAAGTTACCCCTCAAAGGGTGCCTGTTGCTGGCACTGACTTTAATACACTTGAACAACAAGTAATTGCAGAACAGGGGAAAAACCATGTAAGTGATCCACAAATGAATCAAATTATTGATGATGCAACAAAGGTGGCTACGATACCAAAAGCCGAAAATGCAGAGTATGGCGGTGCAAGCCCCGTCAATCCTGTCGCTATATCTCCACAGAACGCTGGCGCGGTAGTTAGTCGCCGCGATGATTCAATGGACTATCTACGCAAACAGTACAAAAGCCATCAGGTTATTTCACTGAAAGCCGGAGGCACAACAACCCTGCCTATTTCATTGTCAACGACCAACCGAATAGCGACTTCTTTTAAACATGCCAAATTCACAAGTTCTGTTCCAAGTGATGCCGCATTGATCTACTCCGAGGGTGGATTTGTGTACGTTACGCCAGGAATAAACGCCGGCGCGGTTGATGTAATTATCGAAGAAGATGGCGCACCTGAAACCGCGGTATCAATGTACCTAGTTCCACTTAACGTACCACCAGTGCTGGTAGAAATGTCCGTTACGTACAACACAGCCCAACGGCAATCTGCCGAGCGAGCCATAGCAACATATAACGAAAATGAAACACAAGAAATTGAATTAGCAAAACAAGATGAGAGGGAGCGTATAGCGACCAACCAGCCAACAGCGAATAGTCACATAGACGAGGTGATGAACCTCCTTGAAATTGTCGCTAAGGCAGAGGTGCCAGCAGGTTATGAGTTATTAGAGGGTGACAATATTCCCGCTGAAATTCGCTTCCCTTGCGATATAAGGCAAATGCTGCCTCTATACCACGAAGTTAAACAGAGACTCATTGGGGCGAGGTTAGTTATTGATATAATGGAAGTTAGGAACGATGTGAATGGCCTAAGATCATTCCGTGATGAAGCCTGCATGGGGTTAGGTCGTGAGGATGTGATGGCTGTTGGCGTACTGGATAAAGCTACTTTAGCTCCAACTGAAAGCGCCGAAGTCTACATACTGAGAGACAGAACTTATTGGGAACGTCAACTTAAGGTGCCGCGCCGCGCGCGCGTTGGAGGTTAGTATGGAACAACTTGACAAACTAAGAGCCCAATGGCTTGCCCTTCCAGCAAATTACCGCACTATCGGTATTGTTGTTCTCCTAGCTGCCCCTGCATTTTTTATAGCAGAAGCAGTATTCCCCTCTGCGCCAGTAAATAAGCCAGAGGCTACACCGGTTAGATCTAAACCAATATTCATGTCCTCAATGGGTAGCGAACGCTTAGAATTGACTCAAACGTCAGGACAGCTCATTGCCATGAGGAAAAAGATCCAAGAGCGAGAAAAAGCCATTGACGCTCAATACACGGAGCAAAAAGCCGGAGAGAAACGCATTCAATCGCAAGTTGATACCTTACAAATGTCACAAATGGACATGACTAAGCGTCTTGAAACAATATCGCACCAAATGCAAATGCTCGTAGACAGCGAAGTAAAGGCTCCAAGGAATCAAGTGGGCGGCGCAGTGCAACAAGCGCAGCCATCAAACATTGCAGCCGCTACTGATAATAATTTCACATTAGATCCAATGGCGAGCCTAAAAAGCAGTGATGTTTCAATCGGACCTCCACCAAGCAAGCGGCTTACAATGAATCGAGGTGAATTGTCGATTGGAAAGCCGGCGATAGAAAGTGCTGAGCCTGTAATAGCCCAACAAACTAATGCGCAAGTAGTGGCTAAAAAGTCCATTTCACAATCAGATTCAGGTAGTAACTCTAAAGCTGAACAGGTGCAAGATACATGGCTGTCGGCGGGTACTGTATTGCCTATGACCTTGTTAACAGGTCAGCATGTCCCGACCAGTACATCAGCTCAAACAAACCCTGCACCAGTCCTTCTAAAAATTGTAGATGTTGGCATGATGCCTAACGGCTTCACGATTGATTTAGTAGGGTGCATGGTTGTTGGCTCAGCAAGAGGTAGCGCTAGTACCAGCAGAGTAGAAATTAGAGCTGAGAGCATCAGTTGTATCGATCAACAAGGCAGAGCAATTGAACAACCATTTGTGGCCTCTGCACAAGGGCAAGATGGACACGCTGGCATCCCTGCTAAATTAGTTACTCGATATGGTGAGTCGATTAAACAATCGTTTTGGGCGGGTATTTACGGCACTGGGGCGGATACGTTAACCAACATGACGAACAATAAGTCAAACGGTGGCGTTTATGATAGCAACTATTACAAGGATTCAACTGGGTCCGCTATGGCCGGCGGCGCGAGTTCCGCATTCGATAAAATAGCTGATTTCTATTTAGAGCTGGCCGATGAAGCTCGCCCCTATTTAGAAATGAATGGCGGTATTGAAGGTGTCGATTTTATTGTTCAGCGCGGTATGGGCCTTAAATTTAAAGGGTAAGACAATGACAACAAAAAACTCAGAAGATATTGATCACAACGCCGATGTTGCCAGTCAAACAGAGCCACATTTTAAATCGGATGTAACCAGTTCGGAGGGCACCGAGGCGCCTGTGATAAATGAGCAGTCAGTTAATGACATAGCAACTCGCGATGCTAAAACAAAAACTGAACCTGTAGACTCTGATAGCACCATAGCAAAGAGAGTGAATGAACAAGGATTGTCGGCCCCTAAACTTATCGCCACGATGGTCGGGATGGTATTTTTATTCGGACTGCTTAAAGTGGGTATGGGTATCATGGGATCTCCTGAAACTACCATTGATGTCAGCAATAAATATGTGTCAAACCCTGACACTCAAAAAATTGCGGTTGTCGATGTGAAAGAAATGTTCGCAGAATGGTCGAAAGAAGCTGTGCTAGAGGGTGAAATGAGCACTGCGGCTCAGGAGCTTGGGCAATTGTATTTCGATATGGGTTATCTGGTCTTGGATGCAAACATGGTTGTACGCACCCCTGCTGCGTTTAAAATGAATATCCCGCCAGTTAGTGTACTCATTTCAACAAAGGCTATTAGAGAGCAATACGTATCCGAAGGTAAAGCCCCACCGAAAGCAGAAAAGCTAATAGAAATGGCGCTTGCTATGCAGAATCAAGAAAATCCGTAAGTATCAATAAAAGTTCTCACAAAAACGTACCGGAGTGGTTATTTTCGTTAGCCCTTAACACATATAACCACCCCGGCATAAATTAAGCGCCCCGGAGCGATGACTTCCGTCAGCCCCTAACACATACAACCACCCCGGCATAAATTAAGCGCCCCGGAGCGATGACTTCCGTCAGCCCCTAACACATACAACCACCCCGGCATAAATTAAGCGCCCGGAGCGATGACTTCCGTCAGCCCCTAACACATACAACTACCCCGCCCCGGATGTGGTTATGTCAGGCCCCTTCTTTCTCTGCCCTTTATCCGCAAGGCCGATGAATACTCTCCTACGAATGCGAGAGTCTTTAAATTTTTGCCTAAATAAATCCTGCCTGTAGCCTAGTGAAAATCAAATCAAAGATGATGCTGATAGCAAGCAACAAGTTTAGGATTTACGGTTTGGGCGTGGCTAAATAAAAAGGAAAATAGGTATGGAAATTTTAAGAAACCCAGAATATGACGAGCAATTTAGAGCGGAAGAAATAGCCGCAGAGTCTCGCGATTTTAGCCGGATGATTAAGGAACTACTGTCCGATACTGACAGTGACTACCCTACTAACAAAGTATGGCTAGGCACTGTCCTAATAAATGGGGTTGAAACACAGATCCAGATAGTCGCCACCCAAGAACGTTCGTTCTTCATAGACGAAAACTAACCAACAAAACAAGCCGCCATTGCGCGGAATTTTTGCATTGTAGGCGGACATAATAGTTTTCAAAATGGACAAGGTTAAGGGGTGAGCTCCCCAAGGATAATAACTATTTTGACAGTTAACATGCATCTTATTATTGCGTGATAATAATAAGTGCGTAAAATTCTTATTATTATCACATAACAATAAGGACGAATCGCTATGAGAATTTCACGACTGCAAAGTGACGTGCTAGTTGCACTGGCCGCTCTCGAAAGCAGGAACATTACAAGCGTGTCTCGTACCGACTTGCTCAATATCATTAACTCTGTTCGTGAAACCCCCGTTTTCGCCGTGGCGCTACGCGCATCAATGGAAACATTGCGCAGACACGGGCTCACGCGAACAACTAAGAACATGAAAACAAACAAGCTATCTTACTCAATCACAGGCGAGGGCCGAGCGCTTGGGATAGATATCACAGTACAGCGCGAAAGAGAAAAGGCCGTAGAAAATGAGTAAGAAAATGCAAGCTCTCGATATAGTTAATCGCATGAAGCAAAGCTATGACTGCCTCCTATTCCTTGGCGGCGAAGAAAAGCTTGTTGAGTCAGTAAGAGGCTGGCGCGGTCACTTTGTCACGATCATGAAAGAGGAAGGCAAGACACTTATAGAAAGCCTAATTGTCCTACTTGAACGTGCAAAGGGGCATAAAGACGAAGGAATGCTAATGCTGATACTGTTAGCCGTGGCGTTTGAATTAGCAGAAGAGACTCTTATACAAGGAACCGAACTATGCCTACCAAAACAACTCAGCACGGACAAGATTGGGCAATTGGCTCAATTATTGAAATGTATGAAGAACAGCTAGAAATTATCAGTAACTATGGTTCTAGCGGCACAGTTCGCACGATGGGCGAAAAGGCCGTGTTGATATCGACACCGGAATAATGGACGGGTGAAGTAACAGTGAAAAAGTAAAGGCGTCCCATGTGGACGCCTTTTTGATATTGGAACACCCCGCACACCCCAGTAAACGCTAGCTTATATCATTACCATTCATTCATTATGCTTTTTTTATGCCTTATTTATTGCTTTCTTCTTTTTTCATGCTACATTGAACTTACTTGGTCGCAAGACTTGCTCTTTAAAAATATAGCCTGTTAAAACTAAGACCAATTATGAGAGGTGAACCTTGGCGCTATCTGTCAACTGGTCAAGCTCCGCAAGAAGACAACTTAAAGCTATTGCTCCAAAGTTTAAGTCAGCAATTCTTGCGGATATTGATTTATTGTCAAATAAACAAACCACTGGTTTAGACATTTGCAGAATGATGAAAGCAAAAGACACTTACAGAATAAGAGTCGGCGATTATCGCATTGTATTTGTCTACACCCGCACCGAACCAAAAGCGATATACATTGAAGCAGTTGGCTCGCGTGGTGATGTTTACAAGTAAAGCTAGGGCGCAAGCGCGCCCTAGCTTTTTACCTACACATAAGACGGTACTTACTAATAAAAGGAATACCACAATAATCTACTAAGTAATTGAAACCACATGCATAAGTGCAAAGTATATTCAATATGTGAACAATACTAAGCAGAAATGCCAGATATAATAATCTATCAAAGTAGCCCTAAATGCGGCTAGAACTTTGACAACGACACGCCAAGCTTAGCCACATGACTAGGCAGAGCTTTGGCAACTAAAGTTATGCCACTTAATTAGCAATTAAGTGGCAACAATAACTACAGAGGTCATTATGATTCAATTCATCCGTGACAATAATAATCACGCTCAATTTGCTATCGTACCGATACATATATATGAGCGACTAAAAGATTTAATAAACGAAGAAGACTCCCCGCTTGACGATTTCTTAATGAACGTCAAAGAGGAAGATGCCGACGAACTAGATGCAGACATGCTATCTGGCATCCAACCGAGTGGCGGCGAATATACCCCCCACGCAGTCGTCAAGCTGATTGAGCTTGATAACATGACGCCAGCAGCCGCATGGCGAACGTATCGCGGCTTTAGCCAATCTGAGGCAGCTATAGCACTTAACATTGGACAGCCAACGTTAAGCCGCATGGAATCCAGAGGCGCTAACACAAGACCAGCGAGCAAACGAAAAATGGCTCAGCTATATCAATGTAGCATTGAGCAATTAGCATAAAAAAAGGGCGTCCCATGTGGACGCCCTTTTTGTTTGCACTGCTGACCGACAATCCCCCTTATGCGCAATCATGCCCTATTAACCATTTGTTGAACTTCGTGGGCTTCACTTGCCGGGTGATTATAATTATGGATAAAAAGAAAATAGTTTGGCGCTTACATATTTGATTAAACCTACCACCTGTTTGATTCGAAAACTCAAGTGCATGAATAATGTAAAAGCATTATTTTCGATGTCCGGTCCTAACAAGTGTAATCCTATTAAGCCAAACCACTGCCGAAGTGCTATTCCACGAATTCGGGATGCTAGCCAGCGGGTAGTTTAGGAAACTCATACAGGCGTGTAACATCTACACAATAGAGTTTCACGCTACCACTACCCTTTTTTGTATCGAACTTAGCAATAGCCTCATAGTAACGAGCCTTAGACTTACCCTTTTGCACATAAAAATACTCAGCAACTTGCATTCGACTACTGTTAAAGTTACTGACCAAACCAAACTCGCGATGAATCCCGCCAAAGGGAAAGTACGTTTCAAATCTGATGCGATCATCTTCTTTGAGATCACTCAGCAACACATCAACAGACGCAGGCTTGTTCTCTGAGCATTGACGCTCTGTGTAGCTTTTCGTTTGCTCTATTCCTCTCGTGCCAGCTAAACAACAGAAAGGGACGATGAACGCTACTAACATTGTAATATTTAAATTCATGGATCTCTCGCTAGGATTTAAAATTAACAGTGGTCTAACTGCTTAGACTTGCAATCTTTCTTAAGAAATTTTGGCTAAAAAATGAATGACTCTTAACGAAGGTAAGGCTATACATTTTTTAGCCAATAAAAAACCTAATAAAACATCAATGGGTTATCAACTTGCTTTAACAAAATTTTAGCTCGCGCCGCAGGACAAAAGCCCTGTGGCGCTGAACATAAATAATTACCATGTGAGCTACTTCCTATAGGTATAGGTCTTTTGTGGGGCGCTAACTACAGGCTGCGGGGCGACATAAACATTAGGAGAATGATGACTTTGTGGGTGTCCCTGACTTTGTGGGTGTCCCTGACTTTGTGGATGTCCCTGACTTTGTGGATGTCCCTGACTTTGTGGATGTCCCTGACTTTGTGGATGTCCCTGACTTTGTGGGTGTCCCTGACTTTGTGGGTGTCCCTGACTTTGTGGGTGTCCCTGACTTTGTGGGTATCCCTGACTTTGTGGGGCCTTATCCAGCAATTGCACTTGACCATCAAAATCTACGACAACCTCAGTAATTTGGCGCTTTTGATTATTTTCATCAGTCCATTTACGAGTTTTTTGCTTACCCTCGACATAAACCTGACGGCCTTTACCTGCGTAAGTATTAATAATTTCTGCTAACTTGCCCCAAACAACAATACGATGCCAATCCGTCACTTCCTGCTCAACGCCACTAGAGTCTTTCCAAGAGTCGCTAGTCGCTAAGCTAAATTTAGCCACTGACGAACCATTAGCCAGAGTCTTAAACTCAATTTCTTGACCTATATTACCTATTAAAATTACCTTGTTAACCGATGCCATTTTGTTACACCAAAGTTTACGATGAATTATCAATAGACTCATTTGAACACAAAAAAATTATCTCGCAAGAAATAAAAATCAAAATGCCAAGCCCATTTAAAATGGGCCGCCCCGTATAGTTTTTAAGTGTACACACGACAGTTTTTAAGTGTTGAAGTACACAAAAGGAGTGCTACAAACGGCAAGTTGAGTTATTTATGTTAGAGCCCAACACTTCTATATAAACAATGATTTAAGTGTATTGATGAAATTTTTTTTCAATACAACTACTTATAGTGTTAACTATAGAAATTGGCAAAACACGGACAATCAGATCAGCTTGTGATATAAGTAAAAAATCAACTTGAGTATATAAATTAGCCAGACAAAGTGCGCCCATTCAGCTTTATTTTATTTAAACAATAAAATCAATACATTAACACTCAACCCTAGTATTGCTAACGTTAAGTTATTTTAGTGATAGCAGCTAAAACACTTAAAAACAGTACGTCAAAACACTTAGATAAGGTGGTCAAAACACTTAATTAAGGTTGCGAAACACTTAAGAAAGGTTGGCAAACACTTAAATAAGGTTGTCTTAGGTCTGGATTGGATTTTCCCAGTATGTATAATGAAATTAGGTTGCGCCCCCATGTGGGATATCGCTAAATACACTAAATAACAGGTTTACATTGTGACTAAAAATCCAAAAGGCTCACAAGAAAAGTTAGAACATGAGGATTTCATCGTTCACCCCGAATACAAGCTACCATCAACATACAAAAAAAATCATAAATTGATTTTTAGTAGAGTCTCGTTGACAACTCACGAACAGAATTTATTCGCCCTATTCCTAATTCAACTTCAAAATATTGATTGGCGACCGGATGCGCGGCTTGAGATCAAGATACCTGCTCATAAATTAAGTGAGTGGCTAAATATTGAATCTAAAAATATCAGTACCACAATCAAAGTCATCGCTAAACGGCTACAGTCCAGAGTAATTGCTATCGAAAATGCAGCAGATAGCACTGAGTTTGAATCGCATACACTGTTTCCATCAGTTAAGTATGCTGATCGACAACTATCTATTATCCCAAATTATGAATTACGCGAGTTTTTTGTTGATACATCAAAGGGATATGCTTCTATTAACGTGATGAAACTACTTCGCTTTAACGGGCGTTATACAAAGACAATGTATGATATTTTATCTCGATTCAAAAACCCTGAGAATCGAATGTTTAAAATCGACATGGAAACATTAAAGGGCATTTTTGGCATCATTGATGGTAACGGGGAGCCAGTTTCAGGTAAATCAACGCTAATGGATAACACCAAATTCATAGAAAAAGTCCTCGTTAGTTCTATCGCTGAAATTGAACAGCTATGTAGTGAGGAACTAATCTTCTTCGCAGGTAAAGACCAAACATCAAGAGCCCCACGTCAGGGCATCACCATAAACAGAGTTGGTAAACTGATTACGAGTGTAACATTTGAGTATTTGTGGATAGACCAGTTTATCAAACAGCACCCGATGGACGAGAACACAGCTACAGATTATGCGTTGCATACAGAAAACAGAGAACGGACCAAAAAGGAACAGATTACCCAGGAGGAATTGGAGAAATTAGCTGTTGCATATTATGTGATTGTGACCGAGAACCCGGAGGACGCAAATAGCGAAAAATTACGGGCTCAATGCGTTAAAATATTTGAAAGAGTATTTGCGTTCTATCGTCAAAAAGCCGGTGCAAGATCACTCGATGTAGATGTAGAACCTGAAAAAGCCAATCTCGCTAAACTATCAAAGCTAACGCAATTGCTTGACCTCTAAACACTTAAAAACTGTCGTGTATCGACACTTAAAAACTGTCGTGTATTGACACTTAAAAACTGTCGTGTATTGACGCTTAAAAACTGTCGTGTATCGACACTTAAAAACTGTCGTGTATTGACGCTTAAAAACTGTCGTGTATTGACGCTTAAAAACTGTCGTGTATCGACACTTAAAAACTGTCGCGTATTGACGCTTAAAAACTGTCGTGTATCGACACTTAAAAACTGTCGTGTATCGACACTTAAAAACTGTCGTGTATTGACGCTTAAAAACTGTCGGGTATTAACGCTTAAAAAAGGTGGTTAAACTAGAATTATACGGTATCGGTTTATGTGTAACTTCTTCTAAAAATAGCTTTAATACAGTCAACACTTAAAAACTGTCGTATATATACACTTAAAAAAGGGAGTAAAACACTTAAAGAAGGGAGCGAAATCGGTATTTATGCAAAAGATCAGTGACTCCACTACTCTCCATTGGTTACTTTTTAAGCTGGTAAGCGGAACACTTAAAAACTGTCGTGTATTTACACTTAAAAAAGGTGGTCAAATACGAATGCAACAAAAGATAACCATGTATAATTTTCTTAAAAATAGTCATTAATTCAATCAACACTTAAAAACTGTCGTGTATTGGCACTTAAAAAAGGGAGTGAAACACTTAAAAAAGGTTGTCAAATGAGCAAAAACGTAAGGAATTAATGTTTTTCCCATTTCTTGTTGATTGTTTTTTAAGCTGACAAATTGTTACACTTAAAAACAGTCATGTGTACACTTAAAAACAGTCATGTGTACACTTAAAAACAGTCGTGTGTACACTTAAAAACTATCCTGTATACACTTAAAAACTATCCTGTATACACTTAAAAAGTGTAAAAAATAGTGGTTTAACTAACTGATTTAAAATGTAAAAATCAATCTCTATAGTCTTTTATATTTATCTATATTCTTTATAAAGATCATTATAAAGATCTTTTATAGGGGAAAGATCCTTTTTTGATCTCTTTTTAGATCGAAAGCAGAGCATTAAGATCCTTCTCACTTAGTTAACCAGTAGTTACTTGAAATAGTAATCATGAAGTATGCTTAGATAGAATCTAAAGTAAGTTGTATCAACACTCCTAGATCGCGCTAGATTCGATTTTGATCGCAATTAATTGCCAATGCCATAATATTGTTCTTAAAATGCAATACAGAGTGATACAGGTCCACATGTGTACACCTACCCCCTATGTTTATCAGTAAAACTACTTACTTCTCAATGCTACGCTCAATGATTCACGTTCACGTTCGGACTGAGATAAAGAATGTTGTGATTGAGTAAATTGTTTTTGCAATTCAATGTACTGCCCTTGAAGCGATGCAAGATTTTTAGAGTCTGAACGAAAATCTTGATTCTCACTTGTAAGCCGCTGGATATTTGTTACTTGATTTTCAAGCTGTATTTGCAACCTTGTATTTTTAGTACGTTCATCTGCGAGCTCTGCGACAGCCTTTTGATGAGACTCTAGTGTCTGCTGATGCAGGGCTTGCTCAATCTGACGCTTAGCTTGATCTACGCTTAATAACCCAATCTGCTCACGTAAAATAATTGTTTCTTGCTCAGCTTTGTCTGCACGAATGTTTGCGGCATTAACCAGCGACTCAGCTTCAGATTTAGCATTCTCAATTAAAAGTTGAGATTTAGTTTCAGCCATCCTTACTAGCCCTTCGGCATCCAACTTAGCTAACTCAGCAATTTTAGCGTATTCAGCAACTTTGACCTCGGCCTTTCTAGCATCCTCTACGGCAGATCCTATTTTGTTATTTGCGTCATTAATGGCATGAGTAGCTTTGGCTTCAGCTATTTCTATGCGATGTGATGCGTTCTGTTCCAACTCCGATATTAATTCAACAAGTTCATCGCGTTGGTCCTTCATTTCAGCCAGTAGAGTGCTTAATTTATCAGTTTTGCGATCAACAACAGTCTGCACTTCACTAGCTAGGAGTTTCGCAATAGCAGAACTACCTAGCTCGTCAGCCATCTTTAGCACTTCGGCACTTCGTTTATCATTATAGTCCCTCAAGTGCTGGCTCACAGTTTCGGTTCGACCACCAGTAACTCCTAGTAAGTTACGCACTGACGGCGTAATACCATTATTTAACATGTTAGTTGCGGCTTTAGACACTTGTTCAAAAGAAACGCTACTTTGTTCTTTCATAATAAAACCCTTTGAAACGATGATTGAATAATAATACAGCAATGGAAACGGGAAACAATTGTTTCCATAGTTAAACAGTTTCCGGTTAAACCATCAGTCATATTAAATTTCTATTTTTCACTGAGATTAAGAAACAACAAGTATTGTATGAGTACGCGATTAGTAGCGGCTAATGAGCTTGTTAAAATCTGTAAACAGGTTTTTTGTATAGTGGTGCGCTTTAACCACACATGACTGTTGAATACCGCACCTTTTAAGTGTATGGTATTTAAAAATTGATTAAATAGAGACACAAAGAATGAGCGAAAAACAGTTTACGAAAAAAATGATAGCCATAGCTGATAGGGCTAGAAAAGTTTTAACGAGCATGTCTGAATCCGTTTCAAATCAAAAAGTTGAGTTTGAAACAGACACGTTTCATCAGCGTTACTCAAAAGGTGCTGTTGGCAATTTACCGTTGTTAACGCGTAAAATCGTTGAGAAATCGATGCATGAAATGGAAGCTGAAGGTTATCAGTTTTCCAAAAAAATGAATGGTTCAGTCGAGGTTTATGATCTGCCAATTAGTCAGGTAATAGATATATACAAGCATCGTAAAATAACTCCGTTATGTAAAAGATTTGAACGTGGGTTAGTGCTGTTTATATGTAATTTGAAAGGCGGAGTGTCTAAAACTGTTTCAACCGTAAACATTGCTCATTCGCTGCGCTGCCACCCTAACCTACTCCAACATGACCTGAGAATATTAATTCTTGATGGTGATCCACAGAGTTCGGCATCTATGTTTTTAAATCACAAACATGCGATTGGGACCATTGATAATACGACCATCCAAGCAATTTTAGCTGACCTAACCCGAGAAGAACTTCTAGAGCATTTCGTGTTGCCTACGCAAATACAGGGCGTTGACATGATCCCTGCATCAATTGCTGATGGTTTCATTGCCGAACAATGGGTACAGCTATGCAAAGAGCAATTTGGTGACAATGTAAATCCGTGGGAATTGTTTAAAAAGAATGTAACTGAAAGATTAATAAATGACTATGACCTCATTATGATTGATTGTGGACCACATTTAGATTCAATTTTGAAATCTACACTGTGCGCCACAGACATACTTATTACCCCATTACCACCAACAACGGTAGATTTGCACTCAACATTCCAGTACATCGAACGCCTGCCACAGATAATTGATGATCTTGAACGTTCTGGTGCAGAAATTAATATACTCGGGCATTTAGCTTATATGACTCGTTTTTCTCAAACCGAGCAGGACAACGATAGCTCTATGATAGCAAATGCTGTTTTTGGGGAAGATTTGATGTTGACGAATATCCCTGAACTATCGGCATTTAAACGATGCGCTGAGACATTTGATACAGTAATTTCTGTTCACCCTGATAATTATACTGGTGACTCGCGTTCACTAAAAAAAGCTAGAACAGCTATAGATGCGTTTTCACTGACGCTTTTCCAGCATATTTCAAGGTTACGGGGGATATAAATATGGCTGGTAAAGGCTTATTTAAAACTGTTGGCCGTGTCAATTCGATGATTGAACGGATGGACCTAAATAGTGATGAAAGCGCAAAGCTGAATACAAATGTACAAGATTCTATGGTTATTCATTTGTCGTCTGGCCGCGTTGTCACATTTTTTAGAGATCAGGTAGCGGCTGAAAATGTGCAAACAAAAACGCATGTTCATCAGCACAACCCTCGTCCAAACGTGGATATTACCCCATTATCGTTACAAAAAATTGTTGCTTCTATTGCTCAAATGCAATTTGCAAACGTTTTAGCTACAAAGGACAAAAATGGATATGCGATTTTTGACGGCCAGCGGCGCAGGGAAGCGGCTATTATAGCTGGTGCCAATTTAAATGTTTCATACACTAACGAAGTTTTAAGTAAGTCCGAAATATTAGAAATCATTCAGTATGTTAAAACAGATGCACAACAGAGCTTGCGTGATGCTGGCTTGCTGTTTGATAAACTGATTTTAGAGTCTGAGATAGCTGCAAAAAATGATGGAACTGGGCAAACTAAACCATTGTCATTCCGCATGTTAGCGCGTCAATTTGATGTTTCATATTCATACGTTCAGCGAGCATTGAAATCTATAAAAATTCCTACAGAGGTAATTGCGCTATTGCCTAGCCCATCGGCAATAAACTCTACACAAGTGGACACATTATTTAAAATAACAAATATGCAAATGGATCTTAGTGAATTGCTAACCCCGTCTGTGATGGCTGATATTAATGAGATCATTGCTTATGTGCCACCACACAAAGATTCAGCGGGTATTTATGATATTAATGTCAATCGTAATGAACTTATCATCAACGTATTAAAAGCGGCTAGTAAGAGTGAACCTAAAAATGCACCCAAGGCGCGACTAGCTGAAAACGCAGAGCGTGATAGTTGGGTGACAATGCGTACTCATAAAAACAAAACAAATGTGGAGATAGTAAAACTTAATGAAGATGAAATTCAGCAGCTCAAGGATTTTTTGATTAACTTAGTTAGTAACAAACATTAGAAAAAGTAGACAGGTCGAACCGCCAAGCCTGACCTGTCAAACCAACACTGCTAAACCCTTAATCGGAGATTTATTCATGTCAGCAGAAAGAATGTTAGCACTCGCAATAGCGATTAACAATGCGCTAAGCAATAAAATACCTTTCACATTGCCAGCAATGAAAATGCGTGAGTTATGTGAAATACAAAGGATCTGTGTTGAGCTGAATGCTACAAAGAAATAAGATAGAAAATATAGAAAACAAGAGGCCATAGCGGTCTCTTTTTTTTTGATTAATTTCCAATAAATTTTTCAAGCTATAAGCCTAAATTGTAAGGGTGATTCTCAGGAATCAGTTGGCAAGGTGTGTTAGTGGGTGATTCTCAGGAATCAGTTCTAAATGGGCTTTGCTACTATCGTCATAACGTTAGGCCCAGTTTTCACCAAGGTTAAGTATCATACTTAAAAGGCAACGATTATCGGTACGCTGCATTTTCTAAAACGTTTATGCCCCATTATCAGTTAGACCAAATACACTACAGTTTTGAGTTTCAAATCTGTCACAATTTCCTAAATTGCATATCTATTCAACTCATTGACCTCAATCTCAAGCTAAAATAAATAAGGACATTTCTAAAGTCATTTAGGGGTCAGTTATGTGGACGAAAAAAGGCCATCGAACTGGGCAGAAAAAGCCCTTTAAGCTCGAGGATATCTGGCGTATCCGCACTAGACTCGAAATCGAAGGTAAT
>NZ_JAKKRH010000051.1:0-28332 GCF_025654465.1 Shewanella sp. SM101 | reverse complement strand
GTGTGCCACCCTGGCGTTCTAGTTTTAACTGTCTCACCCATTTATCCATAGTGGACTTACCTACGTTCATCGCCTTTGCAGCTTCGATGATGCTATGGTTTTTATCGAGGACTAATTGGGCTGCTTCAAGTTTGAATTCAGCACTAAATGTTTTTCTGGTTGTCGATCTCATGTGTTCACCTAAAGTCATCTACGAGGTAATAATATCACCTCTATTTAGGTGGCCAAAATTAGTGTGCCACTACAGTTGATCTTAAAGGGCCATCGGATATATTTCCTCTGGTAGGTACAATTTCAGTAAAAGATGGAAAAGTCCTGATCACGCCGAGGGCATCATTTAAAGCTAGCCTTTACACAAATTCATATCAGATTCCAATGGAGATTGATTTAAGTGAAGCGGCAAGCGCATAACAAGGCGCTGCTAGGGACAAATCTGCGCTGCGCTTCGGTTTGTTCTAGAGTGCGGCGTTAATCCATAGAAAATTTAATCCGAAAATCATAGATTAGAGCAAGAATTCTAACCCATTTATGTCTACTAGCTTTTTACGTATATATAGCAAAACTGGTAGTTAAAATTGGTATTGTGGCACCAGTGACCGTTGGCGACATGGATGTCGCCGTCGAGCCTATAAGGACATATTCACGGCGTGTCGCTAGAGACACAATGACAATAAACTCCCTGAACAGATAAACGGCTATTTAGCTTTGTTCAATACCTATTAATTCAAAGGCATAATGTTTATGGTGTTGTGAAAGATGATTGTATTCTGACTTGTCTAATTTAGTCTTTGTCATCAACGTTGAATGTTGGGATCCTAATTTGAATTCTTCGCTCACTGCACGTACTTATAAAGGTCATGACAGTGAGCGTGAGTGACAGGACTTAAGCCGCTTAAGCTAGCGTAATACTTTGCTTAAAAACGCTTGGGTACGGGCTTCTTTCGGGTGGCTAAATAGCTCATCTGGTGGACTAGATTCGACTACATAACCGCCGTCCATAAAGATCACTCGATCGGATACATCGCGCGCAAAGCCCATTTCGTGGGTGACAATGACCATGGTCATGCCCTTTAGCGCTAAGTCTTTCATCACGTCTAATACATCCCCGACCATTTCAGGATCGAGTGCCGATGTTGGCTCATCGAACAGCATCAAGTCTGGTTCCATCGCTAATGCGCGGGCAATGGCGACCCTTTGCTTTTGGCCGCCCGATAAACTGGCGGGGTAGGCATTGGCTTTGTCACTTAAACCAACCTGTGCCAGTAGGTCGAGGGCTTTGGTCTCGGCTTGAGCTGGCGTCATCAGTTTTAGACTAATAGGCGCTAAGGTGATGTTTTGGATGACGGTTTTATGGGGGAACAAGTTAAAGTTTTGAAACACCATGCCCACTTTTTGCCGCAGTTTATCTACGCAGGCGTTTGGCGCTGTGATCAATTGACCTTCAATCTCGATATCGCCTTGGCTTGGCTGCTCTAACAGATTGATACAGCGCAAAAAGGTACTCTTGCCACTGCCGCTTGGACCGATCACGCTCACCACTTCGCCCTGATGAATATGCTCGCTAATACCCTTGAGCACTTGGTTATCGCCGAAGTTTTTATGCAGGTTGGTTATTTTAATCACTTTGTTTCAACCTCTTTTCAAATTTCGACAGCACAAATGTGAAGCTGTAGGTCAGGAATAGGTAAATAAGGGCGCAGGTAAATAAGGGCACACTGTCCTCAAAGGTACGGCTACGGATGATTTCACCGGCGCGCATAAGGTCAACGCCACCGATAAAGCCAATGACGGCGGTTTCCTTGAGGAGCACGATAAATTCATTACCAAGTGCGGGCAGAATATTCTTAATCGCTTGGGGCAGAATAATCGACTTCATGGTCATTGCTTGGGACAAGCCAAGTGAACGGGCTGCTTCGGTTTGACCTTTATCAACGGCTTGAATCCCTGCGCGGATTATCTCAGAAATATACGCGCCGCTATTGAGACCAAAAGCGATAATGGCGGCGGTGATCTTATCGACATCTAAGGCTGAAAGCACGATGAAGTAAAGGATCACTAATTGCACAACTACTGGGGTGCCACGGATCACACCGACATAAAGATTGGCGGGGAAGCGGATATACCACTTAGACGACATCTTCATAAAGGTGGTGCCAATGCCTAACACTGCGCCTAATAACATGGCGAAGAAAGTGACGATTAACGTCACTTTCAAACCATTTAATATCAGCAGTATGCCTATCATGCCATCTTCGCCAATCGGGCTAAATAGCGAGGTATTAATTGCGTCTATCATGCTGATATCACTTTATATGGGCAGAAACGAGCGTCTGATATTGGCCGTCGGCTTTCATGTTAGCCAGTGTTTTATTGATGCTCGCCAGCAGTTCAGGCTGCTCTTTTGACACGGCGAAACCATAAAACTCAGCAGGAAAATCCAGTTTGATCATCTTTAATTCAGGATTTTTAGCCAGATAGTTAGCGGCAGGTTCGCTGTCGAATAACACTAAATCTACCTTTGAATTTTTAAGCTCCATAATGGCTTCGAAACCCGTATTAAAGGCGGTGATATTTTGGGTGTATTTTTTCGACATAATGTCAGCGGTTGTGCCTAACTGCACCGCAAAGTGTTTGCCTTTAATATCTTCAAGCGTATGAATGCTATCGTTATCTTTGTTGACTAGTACGACTTGAGTCGCTTCGTAGTAAGGCTCTGAGAAGTTTACGTTGGCCTGACGTTCAGCAGTAATCGTCATGCCCGAGGCGATAAAATCAATCTTGCCTGAGTTGAGTGCGACGATCAGTGAATCGAACTTCATGTTTTCGACTTTGAGCGTCTTGCCCGCATCTTTAGCGATTTGCTTGGCCAGATCGATATCAAAGCCTTTGATTTCATCGCCACTTTGGCCGCCAACATATTCAAAAGGAGGGAAGGCGGCATTGGTGCCAACGACTAACACGTCATCGCTTTTTCCGCATCCAGCTAACAACAAGGTGGCAGTTAAGGTCAGGCCGCCTAATAACATGGACTTTTTCATTTAAGACTCTCTTGTCGATTTCACTATCAGTGTGGCGACTATAGGCAGATGAGCATTAAGTGTCAATAATTATGCTGTTAATTTGATTAAAAATTCATTTCTATTTTGCGGTTTTCAGTCGCAAGATTGAAGCCAGCTGCTTTCCTGTACAAATTTGTGTGTAAGTTGTTTTTTCTGGGTTGAATTATTGTGCTTTGGTCTATAACTATTGTTACTGTTAGGTTTTTGGCTATCTATACTTCTGTGGTGTTTATTAGCGGCTTCTCAATGAGAGTGTCATAATTTGAACTATCGCCTATTATTCTTTGATTAAATTGGCTAGTTTAGCCGCTCTTTAACGGCAACCTTAGTTGGTGTTATTCCTATTTTATGCAGTTTAATCCTCTGGCTGATTTGATTATCAAGCTAGAAACGATATTTCAGGAGTCAAAAGTGAACTATCTCAACTCAGCATTAGTGTGTTTAGCCCTGTGCTTATCGGGTGCACTGCAGGCCGAAGAGCAAACTCAGTGGCATTACAGCTTAGGCAGCCATGATTTTGTGGTTGAGGATTCTCACACCTTAGGGGTGAATGCGAGTCTATTGTTAGAACATAAGACCCAAAGTGATATTTTGCTGACGGCGGCGCTTGATGCCTATATAGACGTAGATGTCGATAAACTCGACCCTGACCACATCCCTGTGTGGTTTAAGTCTGCCTATGCCGCGAGCGGTGAATTTTATCGTGTTAATCCCGCGTTTTCATTCGGTTGGCAGTTCGATTTACAGGGAAAGCGTAATACCGTTAGCTCGGTTGAGAAACAAGCTAAGGTATTTCCTGGGCTGACAGCTAACTTTGATGGGCAAGCATTACAGGCCCAGTTCAAAGCGGGTGCGGGTTATTACTATCTCGAAATCGATGACGATGTGCCTAGAACTCGAGGTTACGATCGTGGCGATTTTGGCAATGGTACGTTTGCTTATACCTTTATGGGAAGTGTAGGGGCTAATGTGACGCCTAAGCTACATATGCAAGTGGCCGCACAAACCTGGCAAGACGAAGACCAATGGTTAGAGAATCAATATCGCTTTGAGCTGAGTTACCAAACCGATTTTTGGCGGCCAGACAGCCTGCTCGTGCTGAGCGCCGAACACACGCAATACAATTTAGACCACTATGCCAAAGTCGATGTTAACTCGGCTGAGTATTTGCCTATTCTGCCATGGGATAGCGATACGCTAGTGCGTTTAAGCTTAGTGGTTCCTTGGTAAGAATAGGGTTATTTATGGGTTAAGTGCTTCTCGACTAAGGCGATCATGGCTTGAGCCGCGAAGGACAATACTTGGTCTTTGCGCCAAAAGAGGGATAACTCCCAGCGCAGCTCGTCACTCGCCAGCGGGATATTTACGACGCCTGACACGCTGTAGCGCCGCGCGATGGAGCGCGGTAATACCATAACCCCTGTGCCCGCGGCGACTAAGGCAATACCGAAATCGGCTTGGCTAACGCGGGTAATGTTTTTAGGGACAAATCCGGCGTGTCTGCAGGCATTGAGCACTAATTGGTAGAGAGTGTATTCGGTTTCGAACATCACCTGAGGGTCGGCACTGAGATCGCTAAACGATAATATCTGTCGGGTGGATAACGGATTTTCCTTAGGCAGCACTACTACCATAGGATCGTTAAACACGCGTATGCCGTCATAACCCTCATCAAAATCAATAATCCCAGTAGCCAGTTCAATTTCGCCCTTTTGGATTGCCGCGGTTTGCTCTACACCGCCACGGACGAGTAAGTGCATCTCTATCTGCGGATATTGCTGGCGATATTTGGCAATAATCGGGGCAAAAATTTCGGCACTCCCTAGAGGAGCCAATCCGAGATTGAGTTCGCCCGCGGTTAAGCTGCGTTGGGCTGTGAGTTCAGCGAGCATGCGTTGTCGGCCAGCGAGTAACTCTTTGCCATGTCGATAAACAACTTCGCCCGCGGGCGTGAGTTTGACTTGGGTGCCGCGTTTACCGCGTTCGAGTAAGATGAGGTCTAGCTCCTCTTCCAATTGGCGTACGGCTTTTGATAGTGCAGGTTGGGTGAGATGGACTTTTTCGCTGGCTTTACCGAAGCCTCCAGCATCGACGATTTCGATAAAATAGCGGATAACTTTGAGGTCCATTAAGGTTCACCTTTAAATGTATTCTTAAAATTCATGCATTACATTCTTAATATTCATTTTTTTTATCAAATAGGCAAGCCTAGAATAGCCCTATAGAAAACTTTGTTCTAACCGAGAAAATCATGTCATTCCCACAAGCCGCAATACGTCAGTGTCGACATTGGGCTTTGTTATTAAGCCAAATCGGCCTCTTCTGTTTACTGTCCTTCGCATGTCACTGGTTCGCCACTTGGGCACATTCTCCTATTCCAGGGAGTGTGATTGGCTTAGGTATACTCTTATTTTTATTAGGTTTTAAACTCATTCCTGAAAATGCCGTACAACTGGGCGCCGCTTGGTTGATTGGTGAGTTATTGCTGTTTTTCATCCCGCCAGTGATATCCGTTATTAAGTACGAAGGTTTGTTTGAGCAATACGGCACCAATATATTGTTCACTTTAGTGATGGGCAGTGTGTGTGTGATGTTTGGTACAGGCTTTGTGGTCGATAGAGTGTTTCGTTTTGAGCGCCAACTGAACATCAAAAAGCAAGCCCGTCGCCACGCTAAGGCAGCTTAGTTATGAATGACTCAAGAGTGGTGGATTTTGTGTTGTCGCAGACGGGATTAGCCTTATTCAGCTTATTGCTGACAATATTCTGTTACTTCGGTGCCAAGCGTCTCTATAAGTACCATAGAGTCTGGTGGTTAGCGCCCATAGTGTTAGCGCCAATAGTGATTACCTTATTGGTGTTTAATCTTAAGATCCCGCTGCCAACCTATTTTGAATACACCCATTGGTTGATGGCCATGTTAGCGCCAGCGACTATCGCCTTTGCTTTGCCGATTTATCGTGAGCGTAACTTGATCCGCCAGTATCCGCTGACGATAGGGTTAGGTGTAACGGCCGGATTGTTTCTGGGGATGATGTCTTCTTGGCTGCTGGTGAAGTTTGTGCCTCTGCCGGTGGAGTTGTCTAAGAGTTTGCTGGTACGTTCGGTGTCGACTCCCTTTGCGATGGAGGCGACCAGTGCCTTTGGCGGCGTGCCTGAGTTGACGGCCATGATGGTGTTAATTACAGGCGTCATTGGCATCTTGGTGTGCGATCCCTTATTTAAATTTATGCGTATTCGTACTTCGTTAGGTAAAGGTGTTGCTCTAGGCGCATCTGCCCATGGTGCGGGCGCAGCAAAAGCCAATGAAATCGGCAAGCAAGAGGGCGTTATCGCCAGTTTGACTATGATTTTTATTGGTATCGCTATGGTATTAGGCGCACCCGTTTTTGCATTGATTTTTATCTAGGCTTTGAATGCTATCGTGTGAGTTTTATGGCTTGAATTTACACACCTCAATTTCGGCAAATTTGCCTCTTCGAGCGCTAACTCCTTCTCGGTTATGCGCTTTTTTTTTGAGCTTACCTTCATAAAATGTGGCATGCTGTACCAAGTTGAAATACATAGTATTAATGGTGATACCTATGTCTAGTAAGTCAGACAAACAACCAAACACGCAATACAGCGTGAGTTTACGCCCGATTATTGAAAGTGATCTTGAAGCTATTTTTGTGCATCAAAGCGATCCCATTGCTAACCAGCTTGCTCAATTTCCTCCTCGAGATCGAGAAGCGTTTTTTAAACATTGGCATCAAAATATTCTGGGACAAGTGAATGTATTACCAAGGGCGATATTGGTCGATGGCAAGTTTGTGGGCAATATTGGGCATTGGCAAAGTGATGGACAAGCGCTGATAGGGTATTGGATTGACCGTGAATATTGGGGCAAAGGTATCGCGACACAGACCTTAGCGCAATTTTTGCCTTTAGTCAGTTTAAGACCCCTCTTTGCCCATGTGGCTAAACATAATTTAGCTTCACAGCGAGTGCTGCTCAGACACGGCTTTGTGCTGACAGACCAACTGATACAAGAGTGTGAAGATACTGAAGCTTTACTCGAATTTGTCTTACGCTAGCGGATAAGATGCTATAACGCGGCATTTTAGGGCGTATGTTAACGCTTTCATTCGCCTAAAATGACGTATTTAGATGCTTGAAACCACTGTTGTACAGGGACTTTTGTTAAAAGTGCAAAAAGTCGCCCATTATTTTCATTTCAAATTATTCTACTGAAAAAAATCTCTTTCTAAGATTTTATCTCTACTACAATTGAAAGGTCTAGAGCTAGATGCTTTATTGCTCTGGATTGGTGACAGGTTAAGCTGGTTTTACATAAAAAAATTGAGAAGAAAGTGCTGATCTTACTGATAAAAGTCTAATTGCATTCTATTTCTTTCACTGTAGAACTCCTATACTTAGCCAAAACCTGTGCCATAGCACAATCGATCCCTTATCTATTCAGTGAAATCTATATGAAGATCCGTTTTCTGCTCAGTAGTTTTATTCTTGCGTGCAGCAGTCTCACCGTTGCCACGACAGCGCATTCAGCCGATTCGGCCTCTGTCGCATATAAAAGCACCAAAACTCAATCGACAGCAAAAACGAAGCAAGCACCATTAAAGCAAGAAATTGCAGGACGTAGTGCGATAGTCGTGGACTTAAAAACCAATGAAGTGCTTTATTCCAATAATCCTAATGCAGTAATGTCAATTGCATCTGTCACTAAGTTGATGACAGCTATGGTGGTGCTGGATGCAAAGTTACCTATGGAGCAAAAGCTTGCGGTAAACATCCGTGATACCAAAGAAATGAAAGGTGTTTATTCTCGAGTTCGTATCGGCAGTGAAATCAGCCGTAAAGAAATGTTATTACTGACCTTAATGTCATCAGAAAACCGTGCCGCTGCAAGTCTTGCACATCATTATCCCGGTGGTCATAAAGCTTTTATTAAGGCGATGAATGCCAAAGCAAAAGCGCTGGGAATGAAAAATACCCGCTATGTTGAACCTACAGGTTTATCCTATAAAAACGTTTCGAGTGCCAGTGATCTGATTGTATTACTTAAGGCCAGTGAAAAGTACCCTATGCTAGGCCAGCTGAGTTCGACCGAGAAGAAGACGGTAACCTTTGCCAACCCAAGATACAGTTTAGATTTTCGTAATACCAATCGTTTGGTTTATAAAGATAACTGGGATATTCATCTAACCAAAACAGGCTTTACGAATGCAGCAGGGCATTGCCTTGTGATGCGTACTGAAATGGCAAAACGCCAAGTGGCATTTGTCGTGCTCGATGCTTACGGCAAATATACGCATATTGCGGATGCTAACCGTTTACGTAACTGGTTAGAGACTGGCAAAGTCACTCCTATTCCTGCTGAAGCTAAGCAATACAAGAAACAACGTAGCCAGCAGCAATTAGCTAAGTTGAGTGAGACCTAGTTTCTCGGTTGCAGCTTTATAAAAGTACAAACATAAAGGCCAGATGAGCAATCAATCTGGCCTTTATGTTTTAACGCTTTGAGTTTCTACTCAATTTTGGTAAATTTATGATGGATTTGAGCGTACCATAGTCGTTATTTTATGTTCTCAAGGATGACATTCGTGTGGATGTATTTTTAAAAAAAATTCAACTTATCTATTTTCCCTTCTTATTTCTCAGCCTGTTATTTGTTTCTGGTTACAGTTTTGTCCATTGGCTGTTGTTGGTTAACCTTGAGTTTTTTAGCCTAGATGAAGATATCGTTAATTTGTGGCTGCCACAGATACTGTCTTGGCTATTATCGATCATTTATATCCGACCTAGGCTAAAACGACTCAAGTTTGTTAAAGATAATTCGCGCTTTTTCTATTTATTGATCGCGGTGCAATTAATGGCTGTTCCTTGCATCGTTGCGCAGGAATATCTCAAGACTACCACGGGCAAGTTAACGCAATTAGCTTCGATACAAGAATTATATCTCCATGAAAATACTCAGTATTATCAGTTGCAGCAATCTTATATTGATAAGACGCAAATTGGTTTGCAGCGAAGCCTAGAGGTTACAGGTAAACATAGTAGTCACTTAAATATGGCACTGTATATCGCTATGCCGATTTTTGCAGAGCGTGCAGACAGTTGGCATGCTAAGGCCCTCGCTTGGTATGGGAAAGTTTATCAGCAGGAGATCAGTAATCGACTTGAACCCGATGAGAAAGAAGCGCAATTCAAAGCGTTTTTGGCTAAATCCCTAAATGAGTTCAATGAGTTGGACCCCCAGAGTTTTGTTTACCTTGAACGATTAGCTCCATCCTCTCTTCGTTCAGAGTTGCTCAGCGCCGCACAAAAAAGTCCGCTTTACCAAGCCGAACATCAAACGATTTTTATGCCCAAATTTGAGCCATTTGAGGCTCGTAATGGCCATAAGTTAGTGTGGATTTTTATCTGGTTTGTTGTTGGCGCTTTAGTCTGGTTTGTACTCTTACTGCGGGTCAATCTGGATGAGAAAAGCGTAAAGCCGAGACGCAAATAAATCACGCTCGGCCTTGGATTTAATAAAGTTTAGGCATGTTCAAACATTAAGAACAAGTAAACGATAAACAAGACTATATGAGTCGCGCCATGCAATGCATTGGTGCGACCGCTACTAAAGCTTACCTTACAGACCATTAAACTGGTGATTAATAGCACCATGTCGGCGGGTGACAGGCCTAAATGGACTTCTTGATCTATCACGCTGCCAATAATTAATACCGCGGGGACTGTGAGTGCAATCGTCGCGAGCACTGAGCCAAAATACAGATTCATCGCCCGCTGTAATTGATTGTTTAACGCGGCCTTAAAGCCTCCCACAGCTTCGGGAGATAAAATCAAGCAGGCCACAATAAAGCCCCCTAATGCCTGTGGAGCGCCTAGGGTAGCTACGCTGTAATTGATGGGCATAGCTAAGGTTTTTGCCAGCAAAATGACCACGAGTAAGTAGCCAATTAATAGAATGGTATGGTAAGCATTACTGCGTAGTATGCCGTGGTGTTCCTCATGGTCTTCATGATCGGCATCGACAAAGAAATGGCTGTGGCTCTTCGTCTGTACCACTAAAAAGACGCCATAGAGCAGAATTGAAATAATGATCAGCATCCAAGACATGGCTTTAGACATGCCGCCAATAGTGCCACCTTCGGTAAAATTGGGCAGTACTAAACAGAGTAGGGCGAGGGGAATAATCGCCACGAGATAGGATTTTACGCCATCTAAATTGAAATGCTGGGTATGGTAACGCCAGCCGCCAAGTAATAATGTAAAGCCTACTAAGCCATTGATGATCAACATGACGACGGCGAACATAGTGTCGCGCGCCATGACAGGGTTGGGTTCTCCGGTCAGCATCACGGAGGAGATCATCACCACTTCGAGTGAAATGACCGATAAAGTTAAGATTAAGGTGCCATAGGGATCGCCAAGCTTAATCGCTAGTGCATCTGAGTGGCGTACCACAGAGAAAATAGCCCAAGTCACTACACCCAATAGGGCGAGTGAAACGGGAATATAGGTCGAGAGGGCGGTGCCATCGGCGAGTAAGCTATCGCCACCGGTTTTAAAGAATACTAAGGTCAGTATTCCCAGTAGCAGGGCTAACTCGTCTTTCATAAATGTCTTCATAGGCAATTTGTCCTAAACGAAAAAAAAGGCCGTTAGTATAGACACTGGTTATGGCACACTTTGCATGAAACTTCCTTTAGATTTGGAGTTAAGGATAAATGTTTGAACTAGATCGCTTTTTAATCTAAAACCCCATTTTTAAGCTAGCCATGGTGTTCTGTTTTAATCAGCTTGCCGAGTTGATCATAATGATTCCAATCCCCTGATTCTCGATCGCTGAGATAACTGCCTTCAGTGCGTTTTTCACCATTAGGCCAAAAACTTTGCCATAGACCTTCCTTGCGATCCCTAAGATAAGTGCCTTGTTCGGCTAACTTGCCATTGTTGTGGTAATAGCTGGCATCGCCTTCTTTTTGGCCTTTCACCCAGGTTTCAACGAGTTCTGGCTTACCGTTCTGGTGATACTGCTTAACTTGACCATCAAGCGACCCCTTAGCATAAATTGCCTCTAATTTGAGTTGGCCGTTACTGTAATATTCTTTCGTTTGGCCATGGCTTTGACCGTCTAAAAACTCAGTGCTAGCAGCTTGCATCCCATCCTCAAACCAGCTTTCCCACAATCCAGTTTGATTACCTTTATCCATAGCACCGCTGAGTTTTAGCTGGCCATTGTTGGGATAGTACTCGGCATACGGGCCAGTTTTATCATTTTTATCATAGGTTTCTGAGCGGTAAACCACTTGCTTAAAGCTGTAAAACTCTCGAATTCCATGGCGCTTGTTTTCCTGCCAATGGCTTTTTTGCTGGATATTCCCCTCGGGGATTGTGCCATAGGTAGGGTCTTTTTCTTCGTAGCGATAATCCGTCCATAGACCGGTTTTTTGGTCGTCCAGATACTCCCCAGTCACACGGCGGCGTCCGTGGTAATACTCTGTATAGTTACCATTAAGTTTGCCATTGGCGAAGGTTTGCTCCCGTTGTTTCAGGCCTTCGCTGTACTGTATCCATAGGCCTTCTTTATTGCCGCTTTGATATGTGCCTTCTTCATTGGGATCACCATTGGCATACCAGCGGGCGAAATGGCCATCAAGAGGGTAACGACTGGCATTGTCTTTTTTATCCCGTGCGTAGTGAGATACTTCCCGAGGTTTACCGTTATCGTAAAATGACTCATATTTTCCGACCCATTGGCCATCGATACGTTCGCCGCGCTCACTCACTGTGCCGTCGTCAAAATAGGTTTCTGATTTCCCTGTTGGTTTACCTTCAACGTATTGATCTAGCGTCCGCAGCTTGCCATTGTTGTGGTAACGGCGTGATTCACCGTGACGCTGCCCTTGTCGCCATTGCTCGGAGGATTGCAAGCTTGCCAGCGTGATAGCGCTCAAATTGGCCATCCTTAATTCCTATGTCGTAGTGGCTTTTTTCGAGCAAATTACCTTCGGTGTCATAACGCTCCGATGGTCCATGAAGCGGATATTGGCCATTGTCAGCCTGCTTTGAGTCTTGGTAGTTACGTAATTCTTTAAGTTGGCCGTTGTTGTGGAAATATTTTTGCGTACCGGCGAGTTGATCCTGTTTATAGTTGAGAGCACTGGTGAGAATGCCCTCGGCATTAAAATACTGCTGTGGCCCGTCTAATGCACCATTAACATACTGTTCTTCAACTTGTAATTTACCTGCATCATTAAATTGCTGGCATTTACCTTGGCGTTGCCCAGCGCTATATTGGCAGCGGCTGGCGAGTTCACCATTGGGGTAAAATGTCCGTTCTTCACCCTCGAGCAGATTGAGATTAAACTGGCTGCTGCTCGATTTAGTCCCGTCATCGAAAAAGGTTTCCCATGCTCCTTGGCGACGGCCTTCTGCATCGAAGCGGCCCGTCACTGTGGCTTGTCCATTGGGATTTTGTTCTAAATAAGAACCTGAGAGTTGGTTGTTCGCATAGCTCTGGCTTTGGGACAAGGTGCCGTTTTCATAGAAACTTTCCCATTTCCCGTGGCGCAGGTTATCGAGGTAGCTTTCTTGGGCTTGCAGTTTGCCACTGTTATAGAAACGTTTTACTTGCTCCTTTTTACCGTCTTTATAGCGCGTCGTTTGGCTGAGATGGCCGCTGCTGTTGTATTCCTTCCATTCGCCCGTGGGCACGCCTTTGGCAAATTGCTGTTCCTCAGTAACGGCGCCGCTCAAATCGAACATATGCCAAGTGCCATCTTGATAACCCTGCTGATAGTTTCCTTCGACTAGTTTGCTGTTATTGGTATGAAATACTTGCCATTTACCATTAGGGATCCCCTCGGAAAACTGCCCTAAGGTATAGCCTTGGTTATCGCGCACTATGGCGATATCGCCATTTAAGGGCATGCCAGTGGCGAGATTGTAATAGCTGGGAATTCCGTCCTGTTGGCGGATTTCGACCATCATGGAGGAGAGATTTTGCGCTGCTTGTACATGGACACTGGTTAAGCTGGCTCCCGCAATCGCGAGGCTGATAAAGCGAAATGGCGTATTGAACATGCTGATTCCTTGCTCTGTTCTGGGTCTTAAGGCCGCGCGGTTTGCAGCCTATACAAGAATCCTAATTTTTTGCTGTTGAGTTTATTTATCGGGCTGTGCACTTATATACAGTGCACAGCGCCAAGGGTTAAGTTAATCGATTAAGCGAATATTCTTAGGCTAAAAAATAGGGAAAACATGGTCCGAGGTAATCACCGGCGGCGGTATTTCCCGATTTAAAAACTCGCCATGATGGAAGCTATTGATCACTTCTATCCAGCCATTATCCCTAAATTCGTATTGTTTACCATGAAGCCTGCCCTGCTCGTCATAATTCGCTATTTCAAGCACATAGTCTTCGGTATTACGCAGTTCCCAGTGGCCGACTTGTTTACCTTGGTCGAAGCGTCCGTACCAATAGTGTCTCTCAGGATTTGGCATTGGGTTGAAACCGAACTCACCATGGGTGTACACCCAGTCGCCATCCTGTTGCCCATTGCGGTATTCGCCCTTTTCATACAATTGGCCGTCAGTGGCGTAGCGTTGTACTAATCCTTCGGGTTTGCCATGGTTAAAGTTTATTAATTCAAGCAATTGCCCTGAACTTGTCTCATTACGGAACTCACCATCGAGCTCGCCTTGGGCATCATAGCTAAAGGTGAGGGTGGCATCTTCTTGTTGTTTTTTCCATTTGCCTGAGGGCTTGTCATTGGCATATTGGCCTTGCTCGGCCAGCCATTGTTCCCCTGTCTCATGGTTAATTTTCAGCATTTCGTAGGGGCCTTCGCGCTTACCCTCTTTAAAATACTCGCGGGTAATCACTTTTACAGTTTGACTTCGGTTTAGGGTTTGTAGATATAAACCGGTCAATTGGTTATCGATATGCTCGCTGCGGCTAATTAACTCTCCTTGCTCAAATATTTCGTTGAGAACCCATTTTTTAAGCTTGTCTTCTTCGATGTTAGAGGTAAGTTGACCGTCACTAAAGCGTTGATGCTTACGGTAAACCCAGCTGTTGTTTTGGTGTTTTTCTTCGGTTGAACTGAGCATGTCACCCTTTTCATCGTATTTAACCGATAAGGTCACATTCCATGGTGCTTCTATGATTTCCTTTTGTGCTATCTGGCCATTTTCATAGTAATCCAGCTGTTCACCGACTTTATAGTCATTGTGGTAGCGGTAGTGGCGCTTTACCTTGCCATCGTCGAAATATTCGAAGTAATCCCCGTGTTTCTTACCTTTGACATAAGCTTGGGTCGAAATGATTTTACCAAAGCCCCAATTGGTCTCGTTGCCATGTGTAAGCCCATCCACCATAGGGATTTCGACGTGTAAGTTGCCATTGTCATAGTACTGGGTAACACAAGTACCACTATTACAGACCTTGCCCCTAAGCTTGCCCTCGCTATCAAAAAGCTCGCTTATACCGACCTCTTTGTCATCTTTATAGGTCGTTTTGTACCGGGTCTTCCCATCTTCCCAGTAACCCGTTTCAAGGCCTTGTTTAACACCATTTTCATAGTGCGATTCAACATACAATTGACCCGTGGCGATATATTTTTTGAGCAGGCCATGAAGTTGACCTTGCTCGTCGCGAAAGCCTTGTTCGTAGGGCTTGCCATCCTCAAAGTAGCATTGATAAGCACCGCGAAATTGTTCGCTTGTGAGGGTTTTGCCAATTTTGTTATCGGCGAGGGCACTGGCGCAGAAAAGCATATCGTTATTTTTGTAATAAACTTCAGCCTTATAATTGCCGTCGATAACTTCGGTCGATTTTTTTAGATAGTATTGAGCCTGTTTTTCATCTTTGACAACCTTCCAATGGGCATCGAGTAACACCTTTTGTGCATTGGCACTGGCACTGATAGTGATACAAATAAGTACCAGTGCTCCAAGGAGCAGTTTTACTGTAAATAGACGCATAACCGCTCCTTTTTATGGCAAAGGTTTAAAGGTGAATTCATAGGGGATGTCTACGGGGTTTTGAGAGAGAGTCATATAACTCACCTTCGCTGCAGGGCCCTCCACACTCAAATAGCGGCCATCGACCAGCGCCTCTTTAATCCGCAGTTCGGTGGTTTCGGGCAGTCGAATCGTTAGGGATTTGCCTTGGGCATCCTCGACTTTAAAGTAGTTCTTAAGATCTTTACTCGGCTCGTCACCATAACCGGTTTTTGTTAGCCAAGCTTGTAAATCGATTAACCAAGGACGTGGGTTAGCTGCCTGCTCTAAGGGTTGCCAACTGATATCACCTTGGCAATGGATTTTTCCTTGGATGTGTTTATCGTAGAAAAACTGCCGCTCGCGGTCGGGCGTCATCAGGGTATAGGCTGGTCCGTTTGGGGCATTATGCTCAAACAGCCAAGTGACTTCGTGTTTCCCCTCTTTAAAACCTTGTTCTATTTCAGGTTTACAGGCACTCGCTAATGCGGCTGACATAGGAATATACAGATTATGGCCATTTTCAGTCTCAGGTTTTATCCCTTGGATCGCACTGATTTCGGCGTTTGATGGCTCAAGATCCTGATAGAGGAAGTTATTGAGGCTCGAATCGCCAAACTCGCTTAAGGGATTGGCCAGATTTTGGTTGTAGTCGGTAAAGGTCACAAAGCGGATGTTCTTGGTTTGGCTTAACTCCGGCTGTGGCTGGCTCTCCAGTATTACAACGGTTTTAGGGATTTCATCTAGCTTAAGTAGCAGGGCGCGGGTGCTAAGGTGATGAGGATCATCGACACCGATTAATTCCCCCAGCAGTTCCTTATCCGTCACCGTTAACCATTTAGGATAATCACCATCGCGACGGGCTTCGGCCATCTTTCCTTTAAATTGCTGAAAAGGAAGGTTAATGTTTTGAGTGTTACTCTGCTTTGTTACGACTTTAAATAGCTTTGCCTCGGCGTCGAGCACCTGAATTGTGAGGCTCGCATCGCCGAAGGCGTAAGGATTCGCGACCAGTTCATCCCACGACTTTTCGACTATCTTATTGCTTTCGGGGATAAGGGTTAGCTTGGCGGTGATATGATCTATCTGTTTGAGTTTATTGGCGGTGTTGTCCCAGCCTGTGGCGATAAGATCCACCGAAGACTCAATCGAGCGGTTGAAATTCATCGCCACACCTCTGCTGTGCTGCCAGAAGTGAATGTCTATCGGATTTCCACTGGCATCAAAGGCGGCTAAGTCTTCATAATGCACATTAGCAACCACATATCGCGGGCTTATATTATGCACAAAGCGCAATTGCAGCACTTCTGGAGTGTCAGCGCCCCATGGGCCAATATTATCAAGAATACCTTGTTGATCAGGTAATAAGGATTTTATAAAGTCCTTATCATGGGCTTTATATTCCCGAGGAACATCGCTGATGGAGTACAGCTCTTTTTGCAGATCATCTATATCACGCTCGGCATCGTAGTTAGCGTCGGCATGCCAAAGCATGCTCATAATATAAGGGCTATCCTTGGGCGCCATGGCGATGCGGCGGGTGAGGGTACTGCCTTTGCTCTCTTCCTGTTGAAAAAACGCCATGCTCTCTAACCAGCCGGTTTTGCGGTTAAGCTCGAACTTTCCATAGGCCTTAAAGTTGTCTTTCTCACCTTGTACTACTGCAAATAACTTATCTTCGGTCACTTGCTCAACCGTCCAAGTTAGGCGTGCATCCATGGGGGCGCTGATGCTATAACCGACCCTAGGCTCAAGTGCTACAGGCAAGGTTGGAGCTTGTTTAAACAAGCTATTAAGATTCACCCAGTGGTCAAATAATTCCTTGATATCTTTTTGATCCATCTTGGCAATGGGAGTCAGTTGGCGGACTTCACCATTGTTAAATTCCACATTAAAGCCGTCTTTAACCAACTGAAAGATTTCATTGGAATTACCTTTAGGGTCGATATTACTCACCGGAATCGGCATACCATAATCGCTAATTTGCAGCATATTAGGTTGGATAAAAAAACGGGCGTTATGGGTTAATGGCGTTGTTAAGCTGGCCGCCTTACCCTCTGCATTCTGTAATTGGTAATCCAGCAGCAGTCGTGCCTGCAGCACTTTGCGGGTTTCAAAGCCATCATTGAGGTTTATGGTGGAGATAATCTGATATTCACGTTCTGTGGGGATGTTGGTATTAACTGAATTGGAGGGTGACGTTGAGTTATCGCAGGCGGTTAACAAGAGTGTTATACCTGCCATTGTCAGTGTGATTGCGGCGTTAACTGCCTTGTATTTCACTATGGCCATTCGTACTCCTTTGGCTACGCATGTTATTGAAATGTAAACTCATTAATCTTTTTCTGGCGACATTATACACAAAAAATATCTGAGGCATAAAAGAAAACCCAAACCAAGCTTGCTTGATTTGGGTTTGTGTTGATCGCGGTTTTGCTGCGCGAGAGTGGCTAACTTAGTGGTTAACTCAATGGTGAGATGAGTGCTTAAAAAAGCCCAAGCTGATGGATTACAGCGAGAGGATCACGCTGGCAATTGCTGCACTCATCAGGTTGGCAAATACACCAGCGGCAATGGCGCGAAAACCATTACGGGCGATAAATTCGCGGCGCTCTGGCACCATGCTACCCAGCCCACCGATCAAAATCGCCATGGTTGAAATGTTCGCAAAACCACACAGGGCAAAAGTCACAACGGCCTGAGAATGGGCGCTCAGTTGGTCTTCGACTTTCATTAACTGGATGAAGGCTACAAATTCATTCACTACGATTTTTTGGCCAATGAGTGAGCCTGCAGTAATGGCCTCATGCCAAGGAATACCCAGTAGCCACGCCATAGGGGCGAACAGATAACCGAGCAAGAATTCGAAGCTTAACTGGTAACCGAACCATTCCCCCACAGCGCCTAACATGCCATTCAGTAGGGCGATAACACTCACAAAGGCCAGTAGAGTGGCACCAATCTCGACAGAAATCCGCATGCCAGACATAGCGCCATCGGCTAAGGCTTCAACCACATTGGTGGCGCGTGGCAATTCGACAGAGGTGATTTCATCGGCACTGTTTTTGTCATTGTCGCTAGGCGGCATGAGGATTTTAGCCATCAACAGACCCGCGGGTGCCGACATAAAGGCGGCGGCAATCAAATAGTTAAGATCGACACCTAAAGCGGCATATCCGACTAAGGTACCGCCCGCGACTGAGGCTAAACCACAACTCATGACCGCGAAGAATTGCGAATCGCTCATGTGCTTTAAATAGGGTTTAATCACCAGCGGCGCTTCAATCATACCGACGAAGATGTTTGCCGTGGCAGATAAAGACTCGGCGCGGCCCGTGCCCAGTAAACGCTGCAGACCACCACCAATAATGTTGATCACCTTTGGCATTAGACCAATATGATACAGGGCTGAAATCAGCGCCGAGAAAAAGATGATGATACCTAACACATTGATTGCAAATACGAAGCCGACTTTGCCCGTGGCGAGATCGCCAAACAGAAAGCCAATCCCTTCGTTGCCATAGGCTATCACGCTCGACACGCCCGCCGTAACAGACTGCAATACGGCCTTACCCGCAGGAACGTAGAGCACTAACAGGGCGAATATAATTTGTAAGCCTAGGGCTAAAATCACAGTGCGGTAGGGAATATTCTTGCGGTTCACTGACAGTAACCAAGCAAAAAACAAGATACTAATCATGCCTAATATCGCGATCATAAGGGGTTATTCTTTTGAGTTAAGGAAGAAGCCGCGCATTGTAGGCCGAGTCGCAGTAAGGGCAAGTCGAGGGCGTTACTGGGCTGTTACGATAAAACAGTCGAAAATAGCAACAGTTTAAGCTGCTGTTTATGCAGGAGAATAAAAGCTATTTTAGCTACTGTTGCCCAGAGGAAATAATATTTGTGCCTGTGGCAATAATCGAAATCATGCCACAGACGACTTTAGGCAGGTGTCGTAGTCAGTACTTTTTTGAAATGCAGCTTAAGTGACTGTTGCTTAAGTGGCTGCAGTTTAAGTGACTGTCTTACCTAACCAAGGTTTGAGCTTTTTATCCCAGTAGGGCGGGTGGCCGATATGGGACTTTAAACACTCTATTATCACCTTGTACTTAGTCGGTAAATGGCGCCGCCTTGGGTAAACCACATAGACGGGCATCTGTTGCAGTGGTTTCCAATCGGGTAAGAGTTGGATCAGTTTTCCGCTTTGAAACTCATCACTGAGTAAATACGTGGCCACATAGCCTATGCCGCGCCCGGCAATCACCGCATTGCGCACGGCTTCGGCTAAGTCGACACGGTAATTTCCCGCCACATGCACGGTTTGTTCTAGGTCATCCTTAGCAAAACTCCAGCGATCATAATTACGGCTCTTGCTTTGATAGATAACGCAATTATGTTGCGCTAATGCCTGTGGATGGTGTGGCACGCCATGCTTGAGTAAATAATCGGGAGAGGCGACCACCACAAAGTTAGTCTCGGCGAGGTGCTGGGCGATATAACCTTCGTTCAGCTGTTCATGGTTAGTGATCCACAGATCGAGGCCTTCTTCTAGCATGTCGGCTTTATGGTCGAACAGGCTTAGCTCAAATCGCAATTCGGGGTATTTTTGCTGCAACACTTCCAGCGCGGGGATAATGTGTAAGGTGCCAAAGGACTGGGAGGAACCGAGACGAATCGTACCGCTAATGTCATCGCGGGCATCCAGCATAATCGCATCGGCATTTTGCGTCGCTTCAAACACTTGCTCACAGTAATGGGCAAACTGTTGGCCCGCGTCGGTTAGCACTAAGGTGCGAGTAGTGCGCTGGACTAACAGCAAGTTCAGCTCGGCTTCCAGTGCGCCAAGCTGTTTGCTGACATAGGAAGTCGAGGTTTTTAACTTGGCCGCCGCTTGGGTAAAACTACCACTGGTCACCAGAGTGTGGAATATCACCATCTGGCTAGCTCTATGTTGTATCACGCTAGGCCCTCTAGAATCTAAATCGCTATTTTAAGCTAGCCTTGCCCTAACCGACAGCCGTTTGTGCCGATCGTGTGCTATTTCAAATCAAGCTTACCAAACGGCACACGTTAAAGTCAGTTGCCCTAAGTGCGATTCTTATTTTACTCTTGAGTTAAATCTTAACACCCACAAGCTAGGGAAGACGTGTTACCTGTGGTTAGCTTGTTCAATGGAGGAATAACGATGACACAACAAGACAAGCAAGCCTTAGCAGAAACAAGTCAGATACATGCCCAGAAAGTACAACCGATACCGCAGGAAGCCTTTGACTGGTATGACGAATATGCCCATGGCATTATCGATCGCCGTGAGTTTATGGGGCGGCTCGCAGGATTGGTGGCGCTAGGTTTTACCATGACGATGCTCACGGGCGCACTCATGCCGAACTATGCCCTCGCCGAGCAAGTCTCCTTTAACGATCCCAGTATTCAAGCCAGCTATGTTAAGTTTCCCTCGCCAAATGGTTACGGTGAAGGGCGCGGCTACTTAGTCATGCCCGATGAGTTATTGCTCGCGGGCAGTGCCGCAGGTGAGCCGAAAACCTTAGATCTCAGTAAAAAAGCCGCAGTGGTATTAGTGGTGCACGAGAATCGTGGCCTTAATCCCTATATCGAAGATGTGGCTCGCCGATTAGCGGCGCAGGGTTATATCGCCTTCGCCCCCGATGCACTTTATTCCCTTGGTGGTTATCCGGGCAATGATGATGCGGGCCGCGCCATGCAAAGCAGTTTAGACAGAGCCAAAATCGAACAAGACTTTATTGCCGCCGCGCAGTTTTTAAAATCCCATCCTCAGAGCAATGGCAAACTCGGTGCCGTAGGTTTTTGCTTTGGCGGCTATATCGTCAATATGCTGGCCGCGACGATTCCTGATGAGCTTAATGCCGGCGTACCTTTCTATGGCACGCCAGCCGCTGCAGAGCTGCGTAGCCGCGTGAAAGGGCCGCTAATGTTGCAGTTTGCTGGGCTCGATCAGCGGGTGAACGACACTTGGGCCGAGTACGAAACCCAGCTAAAAACCAATAAAGCCGATTATGTCGCCTATCTTTACCCGAATGTGAATCACGGTTTCCATAACGACTCAACAGGACGATACGATAAAGCCACCGCCGAGCTCGCATGGGCGCGCAGCTTAGCCTTCTTTGATACTCGACTGCGTGGCTAACTGGGAGTGAAGTCCGCTTACTCTGATCCCGCTTATTCTGATTCAGCTTACTTTGATTAAGTCGATGAGTGACCGATTCCACGCGCTCTATATTAATCAAGCAAAAGCCGACGCTAGCGTCGGCTTTTATTTTTAATCTCCCACATATCCATGCGGCTTTTATCTTAAATCTCCCACATATCTATGTGGGTTAGTCGTGCTCGAGGATCACTTCTTTTAAGCTTTGGATGGTCTTCACATCGAGATTACCAGCTTGTGTGCTCCAGGTGAGTCTTAGGTAATTGGCTAAGTCTTTAATCTGCTCGTCGCTTAACTCATCAGCATATCCCGGCATGGCATAAAAGCTGGTGGTGAGGTTGTAATGCTGGCTCTTAATGCCTTTTAGCATCACGGCGACGATATTGTGAGGACTCGCTTTATCTAAGGTGGCGTTACCAGCCATCGCGGGGGCGACGTTGCGGCGACCTTCACCGTTTTGACCATGACAACCAGCGCAGTAACCTTTGTAGAGCGTATAACCTGGCAGTTCAGGTTTATGGCCGTTAAAGGTGAGCGGATCCGGTTTAAGATCATCGTCGGTATCGAGCAGATAGCTGCTCACCGCGCGCATATCATCATCGGTTAAGTGGCTAAAGCTGTGATACACCACGGGATACATGCCGCCAAATACTGTGCCTTTACGGGAATAGCCTTCAGTAAACAGCGACTTAAGATCCTCATGGGTCCAGTTCTGCCTGTTAAGCTCGGCGGGGCGAATGTCCGATGCTTCTAGCCCTTCGATAATCGCGCCCTCAAAGTGCTTGTCCTGCTCCATGGCAAACAGCGTGTCTCTTGGGGTGTGGCATTCACCGCAGTGCCCTAGGGCATTGACTAAGTAATTGCCGCGATTCCAATGTTCGCTTTTTTCCTTGTTTGGGGTAAATTCCTTGGCATCGTGGGCGACTAAGTTCCAGGCTTTTAGGCCAAAGCGCAGATTAAACGGGAAGGACACATCATTGTCGCGATTGGCTTGTTTGATGGGTTTAGTACTCATCAAATAGGCATAAATCGCCTGAGTGTCTGCGTCCGTGAGCAGGCTGTAGGAAGTGTAAGGCATAGCAGGATAGAGGTTGCCGTTGATGCCAACACCGTGGTGCATGGCATCAAAAAACTCCTCGTAGCTGTATTTGCCAATCCCAGTTTCTTTATCTGAGGTGATATTGGTCGAGTACACAGCGCCAAAGGGCGTTTCGAACGGCAAACCGCCCGAGAGTTCGCGCCCGCCCACCGCAGTATGGCAGGCCACGCAGTCGCCTATCTTCATCAGATACGCGCCGCGTGCGATGTTGTTGTTCGTATTACCATTCTGATTGCCACCTTCATCGGCAGCGCTGCTGGAACAGGCGAGCAAACCTAGCCCTAAGCTCAGGAGTAGATTGTGACTCAACAGATTTTTTATCCTTTTAAGATGCGAGAAATGGCGCTGGAAATGGCGCAGATTGGCTGATGTCATCACAGGGTTAGCCCCTTAGTCTTGAGGATCAGATCTTTGACTGCCGCATAGTATTTTACGTAGCCAGTACAGCGGCATACGTGTTCACTCAAGGCACCTTCAACGACTTTTTCAACTTGATCTTTAGCGATAGGTTGTCGCTCTAATCGCTCAAGCAGTGCGGTCGATTCGTTGACAAAGCCCGAGGTACACCAGCCACATTGAAACGAGAAGTGCTCCAAAAAAGCCTCTTGTACAGGGCTTAGGGCGGTGATTTCGCCAAGGGAGTTTTGTCTAGCATGACCTTCGACAGTGCGGACGCGTTTACCATTAAAACGCTCTACACCATTGATACAGGTACGCACCACTTCGCTCATGCCTTGCTCGTCGTCGACGATCACTGTACAGGCGTGGCATACGCCTGCGCCACAACCAAACTTAGTGCCTGTGAGGTTCAAGTATTCATGTAGAAACTCAATCATCATCACACCATCGGCGACTTCAATCGGGCCTACGGCTTGGTTATTAATGGTCAGTTTAATAGACTGGCTCATGCCATGGCCTCCTTAATTTTTTTCGCTGTCATAGGTAAATCGTAAAAGCGGACATGGGTTGCTTGATACACGGCTTCAATCAGCGCCGCGACCACAGGGATCATCACCACTTCGGCGATACCACGGCTGGGATCGTTATCAGATAACTGCGGCAATATGGTATGACGTTGATCCCACACGCCCACATGCCGCGCTAACGGCACCTGATAGCGATTGAGGTTCCACGTACCATTGCCGGCGCCTGCTTCAAATGGCGGTAAGCCTTCATGCAGTGCATGGCCAATCCCCATCGCAAGGCCACCTTGAATTTGCCCTTCGACTAATTCTTTAACAATCACTTTGCCCGCCTCTAACCAAGTATGAGAACTCAGTAGCGTGACTTCGCCATTGCCTTCGTTTACGGCGACTTCAACCAAAGTGGCGCAGGGGGCGTAGTAGGTCACCATGGCATTGTTCAGTTCGGCCTTGGGATAACTCATGGCTTGACGATCGATCAAGTGATAGCCGTTAGACTTCATGCTGGCTTGGCGCGCTTTGATACTCATAGTCGTGTCGGAGGTGGCCGCAAACGTCGCGTTCCCTTCGCCGTATTGCAACGCCAGCGCATCGAGTGCTAAACGTTCTTTAGTGCCAAGAATGTCGAAATCGGCTTCGGCCCAAGCCCAGCGATTAAAGGCATGGCCCATCACGCCGACCACTAAACCCATATCGTGGGCGCGTTTAGCGAGAATATCTAGCGACAATGGCGGAAAGCCCAAGGCGGTTAGCTTGCCATCGACCCAGCGACCATCCCGTGAGTTATGCAAATTAGTTGAGCCCATTGGCGTATTAAAATACAACTCGTTCCAAATCGATACCGCTGCAGGCCATAGGCCGTGGCGATAGATAATATCGGCGGCGATGCGGCTGACATGGCTTTGGTAATAGGCCGACATAGACGCCGACGATGCCATAGCTTTAACCGGTGTCCAGCGTGGATTAGCCGCCATTTCATCTTGGCGTTGCTGCGAAATAATATAAGGATTATCGGTTTGCACTAATTGCATCGCATCCCAAATATCCACTTCGGCGAGTTTTACCTCATCGGCAAAGTTGCCAAGGGCATCGCTGATCACAACGGCTTGGGAGGTTTGCGTGCCTGTGCCCATTTCGATAAAGCCGATTTCTAGGGTGATTTTTCCGTCTTTAGCTAGGCGAACCGCCGCACTTGGCGCTGCTGCACCCGTACCATAATCTTTGGTGGCGATACCAAAACCGACGCCGTAACGCATCCCTGGATGTTTGGCCTCATAGTCCTTTTTATTCACCGCGCGGTTTTGCCACACGGGAGCTTGCTCGGCCATGTCGAGCATTTCGCGGTAACGCAAAGTACCGTTAGGAATCGCACCTTGAGTATTACGCTGGCCAGACTCCATCACGTTGGCGGCGCGCAGTTTAAAGGGATCAACCTTTAGCTCGTCGGCGATCTCGTGGATCATACATTCCATCGCCGTCATCGATTGCAGCGTGCCATAACCGCGCATCGAACCTGCATCTGGATTACGTGACGCATAGGCGGTGGCGATAATATCGTTGCGCGGCGTGTAATAAATGCTTTGCATCGCTGTTGCGCCAACCGAGGTCACAGACGGAGTAAAGTTGACTCGTCCGCCGCCATCGACTGTCATCTGTGAAGTTAAGGCTTGGATTTTTAAGGTCGATTTATCCACCGCTAAGCGGCTTTTCATGATGAACGGATGACGTTTAAGGCCAGATTGGAATTGCTCGAATCTGTCATTGGCGAGTCGGATTGGCCCTTTGGCATAAACGGCCGCGATCACGCCGTAATAGGGAAATATCGAATGGTCTTTCGCGCCAAATCCACCGCCGATATAGGGCGAGTGCACCACAAGATGTTTTACCTTGCCTGCCAGTGGGCTAGATAACAGCATGTGCACTGCCATCTCTTGAAAGTCCTGCGGCGACTGCGAGGTAATAACCGTATGAAAGGTTTGGCTAGCTGCATCATACCAGCCGTTAAAGGCTTCGGGTTCCATCATCATAGGATCGATGATCTGGGTGCGATATTCCCGCTCTAACACTTGCCATTGTTGATTGGCTTGGGCGCTAGCAATCTGCTTATCTATCTCACCCGCATAATAAAGCCCGCGCTCAGACACAGTCCCTTTGGCATTCGGATTACCTAACCATTCTGGTTTGCGATCTTTTACGCTGGGGAAAAACAGCCCATCGTGGAGCGGGCTATATAAATCTTCCCGTGCGCCATTTTCACCTTCCACTCTAATAAGGCGCCAGCTGGCGTACGGGTCTTTCGAGTCCGACACAAACGGCGTTTGCTCACCAAAGCGCAGTAAGGTCTGATCAAATTGCAGTAAAGACTTAGCTTGCTTAAAGGCGGGGAAACTGTCGAACAACAATATCGCCACCGCATGGCCTAAGTAGTCGGCGGTTTGCCCCTCGGCCAGTAACATGTTGTCACCGTAAAAATCGGGCAGCTTGATTTTATCACGGGCCAGATCGGCCGCAGTGATCACTTTATAGGGCTTAGCAGACGCAGGTAAGTGGTCCAGGGAAAAGCCTTGATAAACATGGGAGGCATCGGCGGCGCGAAGTATAAAAGCGTAACCTTGCTGCTTGGGCCAGCCCTCCATGTCCATAGCGCGGTAATCACGGCCATAGACTTTTTGGCCTGTGACCTTAGCTATGCCGTCGTTACGAAACTTAGGTTTAGATTGACCATTAACCTGAGTTTGCCATTGGGCTGCCAGTTCAGGGGAGACAATCGCCGCATTCGCGCGACTCATTTCCCACAACAAAGGGGCCGAATATACGGCAACCCCGCCAATCACACATTGCTTAATAAAGGTCCGGCGTGACGTATTAGATGGTTCCATATCTCAACCTCAGTTGTGCTTCCGTGTAATATCAGCCGCGCTGCATGGTATCGCCCGATATAAGCGTGTTGTCGATCGACTTTTTATTGATTGTTGCGACATAGCTTTGATAAACACTGAATGTAAATTTACATTAGCCACGTTATCATGTAGGGCCGAAAATGCAAATTTAGGCAGTTAATCGCCGCAGTTTTAATCAAGCTAAATTCGTGTGTAGCACCTGTGTTATCAGGCTTCTACAGTGATGTTTGCACTGTGATTCAACTCAGTTACGTTATGGCTGAATTTTGTTCAGTGTCGTTTGCGCTGAGCCCTTGAGCAATGAGCTCAATTGGGGCTTATTTGCATGTCGAAATATGGCCATTTGCCAAAACAAGACCGCCCGTCACGGCAAGACTTCATTGCCACCGCAAGATCAAGAGATAGTGCTATTTGATGGCGACTGGTTTAGTCACATGCAGTCATATCAACATTCTTAAATCAGTGCTTGCTTAATTACTTGATTTGTAATGCTAAAGTTATAGACAAGTGTACGCTATGTCGCTATCTTAGGTTTTTAACAAGGATGAGCTTTAATCGCGTACCCGCGATTCGAGTCACTTGCATCAGGACGATGTGTCTTTTCTCTTTCTTAGATACCCAACTCCTCCTGCAAATTCGTGAATATGCTTTGGCACTTATGCTTGTTGCCACAGTGCTTATTGGCATTTTTCTCAATGTTCAGCAGTGGACGTTTTGAGTTAGTGCAACCTTGTTTTGATTGATGGCTTGACTGACGGATGTTGGCGAAGTGCGGTAGCAATGGGGAAGCTTTGTCGGTTCACAATTTGTCGATTTACAAAATAGTGAACTGGTAATTTTGCGGCCTAGCGGCCGAGGTGAATCAAGGTCGTGGGTCTTCAACCCACACCCGACCAAGGAGGACTGCTCGTCCTATCCTCCTTGGATTCTCCAAGACGCCCCCAACGGAGTTGAAAGCCCCTTGTGCTCATTGGCAAATTTGCTATCGCTTCCGAAGGATGCGTCCCTGCACCTGCGAAAGCTAGCTCGCCATCCATGGCGAGACTCACGCAATTTGCCTATTCGCCCTGCGGCAACTCCGAGGGGAAATGTATTCTGCGGCTACCGTGTTCGCTTAGTGTTTGGTGTGATTAAAGTTTTGATACTGGGCTTCATAGGTGCAGTCAGCAACATCTTAATGTTGCTCGGATTTTAACGGCATAAATCGCATTTTTATCGGTAATGGACTTTGGAAGTTAGGGATGAAATCAGTTTTACAAATTACGTTGGGTATCTTGTTAGCGGGTTTGGTCACTTTATTAGTGCGAATTGGCTATTTGAGTTATGTCGAATACCGCCTGACTCAAGGACTTAATGAGTTTGCTATGCAGCAAAAGCAAACGGAACTTGCTCGCCAGCAGGCTGCGAAAGATCGCCAGCTTGCTGAGTACCAAATTCAGCAAGAGTTACAGCAAAATGCGGCAGAAAAATCCAGACTAGCCAAGCAAAACGAGGCCGCTCGAATACGCAAAGCCGAAGCATGGCGCAAGTATTATCTAGTCCCTGAAGACTGTAAAAACTTTAAGTCCGACGAACACATGGTCAATTGCATCAACCACAAAGCCGATGCAAAATCAGAATTTGATAAGGGGTATGATTTAGATGTTTTGCTAATGAAATAGCTATTTAATAACTAATAATGAGGGAAGTTATATACTTTAAAAATACATCCTATTTATTTTTATTGGGCATAATTTTTTGTTTTGGTTTTTCATTAATTTCCTTGCTGTTATTTTAATTTAAGTTTTATGTGAGGTTCTATGATTTTAATGGTTTTGCTTAGTGATATTCATATAAAGGATAAAGGTGTTACTTTTTTAGATAAACATGAAAGTATAGCCAACATTGTAGTTAGTTCTTCTGCTGCTGTCTCTTGATCAGATCTCATAGCGTTTTTCCGGCTTCAAAAAGGGCTTTGGCTAATCGATAGCCCTTTACTTGAGCCTGAAGATCATCCCATCCTTCCCAAATCGTGGTCCAGCTAGCCATTCCCGTGCGCTTGCTATCATTAAAGCCGCCTAATTTCGCCAGAGACTGATAGGCCCACTTCATATTTGGTGCCTCTTTGCCTTTGTGCGCCCTTGGCTTGTAGAGCGCCATCAGTACTCGCCATT
>NZ_JAKKRH010000006.1:0-204713 GCF_025654465.1 Shewanella sp. SM101 | reverse complement strand
TGGTGTGCCACCCTGGCGTTCTAGTTTTAACTGTCTCACCCATTTATCCATAGTGGACTTACCTACGTTCATCGCCTTTGCAGCTTCGATGATGCTATGGTTTTTATCGAGGACTAATTGGGCTGCTTCAAGTTTGAATTCAGCACTAAATGTTTTTCTGGTTGTCGATCTCATGTGTTCACCTAAAGTCATCTACGAGGTAATAATATCACCTCTATTTAGGTGGCCAAAATTAGTGTGCCACTACATACTAAGGGTTTGGAAGTTCAACCATGTGGGCCCGCTGCATAGTTTTTTGTTTTACAGATATGATGATTCGGCATTGCATAAATTGGAGGATGAGAGCATGCAAGCGGAAGTACAGAAAAGTTTGAAGGCTATCCTGCGCATATAGCGCCCTTGCTATTGCGGATTCGAATTTTGATTTTTTCGATTGCCGAAGTGCAGGATTTAGGTGCGGTGGAAGAGAGCTTAAAATGGGGTGAGCCGAGTTATTCAGTTAAAAATGGAAGCACAGTAAGGTTTGACTGGAAGCCTAAATATCCCGAACAATATTACCTATTCTTTAATTGTAAAACTCAGCTAGTTGATACATTTCGAGAGCTCTATTCAGACATACTGCAGTTTGAAGGGAATCGAACCATAGTGTTAAATATTCATGATCCCCTACCAGAATCTGCGATTTCCCAATGTATTGAATTATCGTTGACATACAAAAGTATCAAACATCTACCTTTACTAGGAGCTTAGTTTCATTAAATAAAAAGGTGATGAATCACTAAAACCTTAACGCGAGTTAAGGTTTTAGTCTGTTTCATTAAGCGTGAATTTTGCTAGTTAAGTGTGTTTTGTACAACCTGCAGTACTATTTGAACTATGCAATAAAGGCTTCTAACTTGTGGCGGTAGGATTCTTCAAAGGCAATTATCGTAGCACCCTGTGAAAAAATGCCGTCGCTTGTAAGTACATTTGCAGCGCTAAAGCCGGATCATATCTATCGCCTTCATCACGCATAAAGGCGTGTTGGGCGTTGACTTCAAGCCAAGTGAAGTTACGGTTCAGCGCCATTAATTGCTGGTGGATTAGTACTCGGCCTTCCGCGGATACGTGGGGATCTTGCTTGCCGAACACTAACACTAATTCCCCTTGAATATCACCGCTGCGGCTCAATGAGTCATTGCCGTAAGCGCAGGGTAGGGTGTTGGAATGAATGTCGGTAGGATAAAGGCAAAATGCACCTAAAATAGCGGGGTTGAGTGCGGCGCGGTAGGCTAAGTGGCCGCCGATACACACGCCCATAGAGCCAACTTTGCCATTGCAGTAAGTTTGTTGAGTGGCAAAATCGATCAGTGCTTGGGTATCGCTATCGTGGTGTTCTAGGGGTTTGGCAAATTTATCGGCGTTACCTTTATCTTTACCTGATTCATCATAGGCCAGCACTGTGCCTAAAGGATTCAGTTCATGGAACACTTCGGGTACTAACACCACAAAACCGTGGCCAGCAAGAATAGTAGCGGTGCGGGCGATGGGCGCAGTTTGCTGAAATATCTCGGAATAAAAGATGATACTTGGGAATATTCCCTGTGCTTCTGGGCGATAGATATAGGTGCGCATTAGCCCTGAAGGCGTGGAGATATCCTGAATTTCCTGAGTCACTAACATATTTATATTCCTCTATGAGGCTTCAAACGTTGAAGCCTCACTTTAGCAGTCAGGATTTTATCTGTCAGTTAAAACAATTCGTTACCTGAGAGTTCACCGGCACATAGTGCTTTTATATTGCTCAAGGTCGTTTTGGCAATGGCGCCTAGGGCTTCTTCGGTGAGGAAGGCTTGGTGACCCGTGAAAATCACGTTATGGCAGGCTGATAAACGACGGAATACATCGTCTTGAATAATTTCATTCGATTTGTCTTCGAAGAACAGGCCCTTTTCGTTTTCATATACATCGAGCCCAAGCGAGCCGATTTGCCCCAGTTTTAATGCTTCCATTGCGTCGAAAGCATTGAGTAAACCACCGCGGCTGGTGTTGATCACCATGACACCGGGTTTCATCTTGGCGAAACTGGCTTGGTTTAGTAAATGACGGTTATCCGCGGTCAACGGGCAATGCAAGCTGATGATATCGCTGTTGGCATAAATAGAGTCGAGATCTTGATATTCAACATTCAGCGCGATGACAGCCGGATTGATAAAGGGATCGAAGGCAATGACTTTACAGCCAAAACCGAGCAATACCTTGATGGTTGCTACGCCGATTTTACCTGTACCAATCACGCCGACGGTTTTGCCGAACATGTTAAAGCCGACTAAGCCTTCGAGGGAGAAGTTGGCATCGCGGGTGCGTTGGTAAGCTTTGTGGATTTTTCGATTCAGTGTCAACATCAGTGCGACTGTATGTTCGGCCACGGATTCAGGAGAATAAGCTGGTACGTTAACGACTTGCATGCCTAAGCGTTTAGCGGCAACTAAATCGACGTTGTTAAAGCCAGCGCAGCGCATGGCGATAATTTTTGTGCCACCCTTAGCGAGTTCGACCAGAACTTCTTCACAGAGTGAATCGTTGACAAAGGCACAGACAATTTCAAAACCTTCGGCAAGCTTCACTGTTTGCATGCAGAGGCGATAATCGAAGTACTCAATTTGTGCACCAAACGCAGCATTTGTGCGGTTAAAGTGCTGCATGTCGTAATGTTTTGCGCTAAAAAATCCAATTCTCATTTCAGTCACCTAACGGGTTTGCTGATGTCATTATCTGGCAAAGAGTGTAAGTGAGTTAGGGCTTTTTGTCCTTAGCCTTAGAAAATTCCCCGTTAAAAGAGTGAGCTTTATCATCAATTGGGAATAAAAAAGCGAGCCCCTGACGGCTCGCTTATTGATTGACTGCTTTTACTTGAAGTGTTCAAGCTAGGGCTCTCATATTGAAAGTCGTACTATATGAGCTGAGGGTTAGTCCTTTAACCCTCCGTTATTGCATTTTACTTTTTGTCTTTAGCGTATTTAGCTGCAGATGCACCCGCGATACGGCCATAAGTAACGATATCGGAAATAGCATTACCACCTAAGCGGTTAGCACCGTGAACGCCACCTGTGACTTCACCTGCTGCATATAAACCATCAATAGGTTTGCCCGTTTTTTCACTCTTCACTTCGGCTTTAGTATCGATCACAACACCACCCATAGTGTGGTGAACTGCTGGCGCGATTTCGAGAGCGTAGAAAGGTGCAACAACTAATTCACGTGGTAAATCAGGACGTTCAAATTGAGCATCTTTACCTGATTTAACAAAGCCATTATAAGCTTTCACTGTTTTAGCGAGTTCGGCCGCTGGAATATCTAACTGTTTAGCCAGATCTTCAATTGTTTTGCCTTCTTTAACAATGTTCAGGTGCACATAGCCTTCGATAGCTTTTAAGCTCTTACGGATAGAGTCATCGAATACCAAATAAGCACTTTCGCCTTTTTGTTGCAGAATCGCGGCAGACGCTTTGTCACGGGTGGTGATTTCGTTCATAAAGCGGTTACCTTCACGGTTAACCACGATCGCACCGTTACCACGTACCGCTTCGGTGATCATTACACCACCAGCAGGTGAGTAAGTTGGGTGAGCTTGAATAAATTCTAAGTCGCGAGTTGCAGCACCCGCTTGCAATGCCACGTCTAAGCCATCACCTGTAGCACCAGGGTGGTTAGTCGCTTTAAAGCCTTTCAGTTTTGGATCGTACTTAGCTACACGATCGTTATTTTTCGCAAAACCACCCGCTGCGATAACGACAGCGTCAGCTTTGACAACGTAATAACCTGTGTATTCACCCTTCACCAATACGCCGGTAATTTTACCGCTCGCATCTTCAAGAATACGTACTACACGGCTGTTTAAGCGGATGTCAGTACCACGTTTCACTGCATTGTCCCATAGAACTTGTGCTACGTGTGCACCCACGCCAGCGCCGCCTGTTGGACGGTGACTACGGTTAACACTTGCGCCACCCATACGACCTACGTCAGTCATATCGGCACCCATAGAGGTTAACCAATCGATAGAGTCTGATGAGTTGTTGGCTAAGGTTTTGACCAGTTCAGGATCGTTAATATTGCGACCACCTTTCATGGTGTCGTCGATCATGATTTGTTTCTTGTCTGCGATACCTAGTTTGGCCTGTGGCTTAGTTTCTGCAGCGTTCATACCGCCAGCAGCAAGTTTAGTGTTTCCGCCTGGGATAGGTTCTTTTTCAAGCAGGATAACTTTAGCGCCTGCATCACGGGCTGAAACGGCTGCAGCAAGACCTGCACCACCTGAACCTATGATCACGACATCAGTGGTTTCTTTTGCGCCAGCGGCAATGGCTTTATCTTGAGCAGCTTTGTCTGCATCAACAGGCACAAACTTACGTTCCCACTTACCACCGTAAGGCATATCGAAGCCGAAGCTGTGACAAGCATCGCAATAGGTGACTGATTTTTCATGACCTTTATGGCAGCTAGTACAAGCAATTTCGCCAATTAGGTGAGATTTATGGGGTGATACTTTATCTTTAGGTGCAGCGGCGGCCAGTTCTTTTAAATCACCGTGGCAGCTAACACACTGAGCATTTTCATGGGTAAGGTTGTCGTTGGTGACGCCACCTTTGTCTGATACGTGGCAGCTGTCGCAGCTACCCATTTCACCGTGAAAATCGGCTAGCACTTCTGGTGCTGCATAGGCAGTACCTGCCATAGCGCCAGAGATCAGCATGGCTAGTGCTGTTTTTTGAATCTTTCTTGTGAACATGATAGTTCCTCCGCCGTACATTCATCTACTTAATAAGGGTTATTCATCGTGGCGTGATATTTATTTTTTACGCAGCTCACGCACTGTTAGAGCATTCTCCATTTGCAAATTTAGCACTATCTAAAGAGGTATATGTGTGTTCAGATCACATAACCTTTGTTACAGCGAAAATAACATATTTAAAATGTGCAATCGGATGGGAAATATTAATGAAGTTGAGGCTAATCACTGCTTCAATACGGTATAACATGCGTGAGTTAACATATTGAATGGATTGATTTTAACTTTATAAAATAAAAATGGCATGAATTATGGCTTTGGTGGTGTGTTTTATCTATTTGTATTTTATAGATATTATAATTTAATCTTGTATATTGAGGAGATGGCTTATTTATTTTTATATATTCTATAAATAATGTTATTTCAAAAGCCTTTATTGTATAAAATTATATTATCATTTTAATTAAATGTTACGCAATTGATTCTTAAGGGGTTGTAATGCACAAACAAGGCATATCAGAAAAACGTTTTTGGTTTCAACGTTTGAGTAAAACCAGTTTAAGGGCATTACATATTTTAGGGATCGTTGGTGTTGGTGGTGGCATTTTATTAGATGTAAATAAAGTGCAATGGTTGAGTTATTGGTATCTCGCGATGACGACGGGCAGCATATTAATGTTATGGGAAATCGTAAGGGATTGGCGCTGGCTGATCCAGCTTAAGGGAGTGTTAACTTTAGTAAAAATAGGCTTGCTTGGCCTGTTTGTGCCGCTGGCTCATTACAAACCTGAGCTGTTAATCGTGATACTTTTTTTGTCAGTGATCGTGTCCCATGGTCCTGCAGGGCTCAGGCATTATTCTATTGTGCATCGTCGGCAAATTGACTCGAAAAAAGAAATTAAGGGCTAATTGATATGTCTGTAACCCATACGTCAACTTTAACGCCTGCCGCGTTAATCACAGAGTTCGCTTGGCCTAATCCATCTGTGTCTAACTTAGCCTTGAGTTGTTTTGATGGACTTAAGGTGCTCGATCTCGCTTGCGGTTCTGGGCGTAATGGTTTGTGGTTTTTAGCGCGAGGGGCTGAAGTGACTTTTATCGATCGAGATTTGTCAGCCATGTCACACATTGATCAGGCTAATGCTTACAAATTACAAAGGGATTTAGAAGCTGAGGTAGGACCATTATTGCTGGTTGAAGAGTACGATATTGTCTTAGTATTTAATTATCTGCATCGCCCATTACTGCCACAAATTGCTAAGGCGATTAAGAGCACAGGCCTTATTGTCTATGAAACCTTTACAACGCAACAGGCGCAGATAGGTCGGCCACGCAACCCAGATTTCTTACTTACTGAAAATGAACTCAAATCAGTGTTTGCTAACTGGCAATCTTTACATTACTTTGAAGGTCGATTATGTGATCCGCAGTCCACTCAAAGCAGTTATAAAGCCCAGTTGATTGCGCGAAAACCTACAACGTAAATTTATTGATTGAGACTCAGAGGTCGTAGGATGTTTCCCTATCCAGAGCAATATCGCATTGCAACGCCGCCGTTGACGACCGCCTTTATGGTGGCGTGGGCTTTATTCAGTCACAGCTTATTTTCCGATGCAAACCCTGTCGCACTCTATCCGCTGTTAGCGCTATTTCCTTTGGTGATTGGATTACACTTATATTTGATTTTGTTAGCAAAAGGAATGGGACGACTCGATCAGTGTTTCTATGCCTTAGTGCATATCCCACTGGCATTTGTGGTGTGGACATTCACTATTATGCACGTGAATGGTAACGCTTTTTCTTAAATTCGCCTGACGTTTTAGAGAAAATAACAAAAAAAAGCGCCCTGATAATCAGAGCGCTTTTTTTGATTTTGTATTGCTAACAATTAGGCCGTGGTGTTGATGTTGTGGCCTGCATTGCCTACGGGTTTTGGCGCCGCAGCTGCAATTAAATCTACCGCGATTTTACCTTCGGCTTTTTGCTGCTCTTTGGCTAACTGAGCAACCTTAACGCCAATTGCACCATTTTCTAGATTCGGTGCGATAGCTTGTGTATTCAGTGAAATTGACATAACTAACCTCAATTGTAAGCTGGATCCCTTTATCGGCAAACCCACGGTTAACTTTAGTCGTTACACATGAATTTGCCAATCCTATCGTACTATCTATTTTTGCATGTTAATTTTTAATGCTTTAAATGATTTCAATATGTTGAGTTAGTTCGCGTAAACTTGCTAACATATTTTTAGTTTAAGTATTTTTTTAAAAAGTCAAGCATCTCAGTGTATAATTCTTTGCGGTTTTCTTCGTTATAGAATCCATGCCCTTCTGTTTTTTTCCATAACCATTTCGGTTCATTTCCTGTTTTTACTAGAGCATCTCGCATCACATGAGCGTTTTCATAATGTGCCTGCTCATCACGGCCGCCATGCACAATGAATACTCCGGCTTTAATTTTGCTTGCATTATAGGCGGGAGAATGTTTTTTCATTGTTTCTTCTGAACCCCCAAAAGCTTGTTCCATATAGCGTTTACCCCAACCCAATCGTTCAGCTACATTGCCTTTATTGAACATGAGTGGTAGATCGTATACCCCAACATATCCAATTGCGCACTTATAAAGGTCGGGTTCTTTAACCACACCCATGAGAGCGGCATATCCGCCGTAACTTGATCCGGAGATACAAATTTTATCCTTATTAGCGAAGCCTTCTTTAATTGCCCATAGTGTTGCATCGGTCAGGTCATCTTGCATTGCACCACCCCATTGTCCGTAACCACTATCTTCAAACTCACGTCCATATCCGCCAGAACCTCGAAAATTTACCTGAAGTACACTGTATCCTGCACTCGCATATACCTGTACTTCATCATCAAAAAACCAATAGTCACGAGGACCATGTGGGCCACCATGTGGATGGATAATTAAAGGCAAATTTTCAGCTTTGGCACCCAGTGGTATGGTTAAATAACCATGAATTGTTAAGCCATCACGAGTAACAAAATTTATCGGAGTTTTATGAGACATTTTTTGCTCATCTATCCAAGGGCGAGAGGCTGTGAGGAAAGACACTTTTTTAGTCTCTCTATCGTAAAGATAAAATTTACCTGGATTAACATCGGAGTAACTTTCAATCACCCAGCTTTTGTTATCAGCTGTCTTAGAGGTAATATGTAAATAATCATTTGGAAATGCTCGTTGTAGCCCGCGATACTCTTTGGCTAGTTCTGAATTTTCATCAAAAAATATAACTTCAGGTATTCCATTATGAATAATGGCCCCTACCACTTCTCTTATACGTTTACCTGTTTCAGATGTATATACATTTATAAATGGTTGAGCATCAACTATATCATTTCGGTACATTAACTCTCGTTCACCTGTACTTAACTTGATTCTATATATGCCTAAAGTACTTTTCTCTATGTTATCAGAGGTAAATATGAACTGGTTATCTGCACTAAATCCAATAACATTACTGGACCCTGTCGAGCTGGTTCTAACCATATTTGACAACGATAAAGCTTTCCATGCATTTTGATCAACATTGCTTTCTCGAATATAGGTAATTATTTCTCCAGCACCCTCCGATTTTAACAGTCCTTTTCTTTCAGTTTTCATGGACTGGCTCACTCGCCATTGATCATTATTATCTAAAAAAATCGATGCATTTTCAAATTTAGCTTTTTCAATTAATTGACGTTTCCCAGTATAGATATTCACTTTATAAAGGTTAGAGTATTGTTTTTTTTCTAAATTAGACGATATCAAAATGTTATCGCGTTCATCCATTAGTAGGCTCTCAACCTGCGCACCTGAGTAATCTTTATTCCTCACTCCAAATAATTGTATTTTACTTGAACAGTCTGCATTGCCTGAAAATAGCTCACCAGTCAAAAATGGAGTCGCATACTGTCCTGATTGGGTTGAGATTGTCATTACTACTCGTTCTTCATTTGCCCACCAAAACTCCATGACTGACTCTTCTTCACCAAAAAAAAAGTTACAAACTACTTTTTGATTGCTTTTATTGATAATCGCTAATCTTTTATGATTTTTATACGGATAAGTCGCGGCTAAGAAGTCACCTTTAGGAGATATTTTAATCGCATTAAACATACTGTGCTTGGCGAGATCGTGTGCGTTTGTCGCGGCTGATGCATTAAGCCCACTTCCTAATATTAAACCAAGAAAAATCAGTATTTTTGTCATGTTAGTCATATGGATCTCCATCGATAGAATCTATTTCTACTTACTTCGTTTGATAACTGGCAGTACTCTCGCGCAATTACATTGACAGACGAACAGAGCATTACTCATTAATCAGCTGTTTGAACTGTTACGTCTCAACAGCTTACTATAACTTCATTTGTTTTTTTTGCCTTAAAACACACTTAATGGCAACATATTTTAAACATTAAGCTCAAAATATTTACATGAGGTGGTCTTTGCTATACCTTACATATGATTGCAAGGAATATGCAATTTTCACATAAAATAATCCGTCTGGTAACATTTTTTACGTGTTATTAACAGCCGTTTTGGAGAATGTATGTATAAGACAACACTGCTTTGTAAAGCAATACAACTAGGCCTATTTACCGCTTCGATTTCTATTGCCAGCCACGCGTGGGCTGCAGAAGAAAAAGATGCTCAAACCAAAAATGAGAAAATTGAGCGTGTAGAGGTTACTGGTAGTCGAATTAATAGAACTGATTTAGAAAATGCTCAGCCCGTTGTTGTGTTAACCGCTGAAGATATGAAAAATGAGGGTTTTACAACGGCGTTCGATGCAATCCAAAGTATTTCTCAAAATACAGGAACAGCACAGGGTAACGAGTGGGGGGCGCAAGGTGGTTTTACACCAAATGCTGATGTAATCAATTTACGTGGTTTTGGGCCTGGCTATACCCTTGTTCTTCTCAATGGTCGACGTATTGCTGAAAACCCTACGCCTTATAATGGGCAAAGTAATTTTGTGAATTTAAGTGGCATTCCATTTTCTGCGGTAGAGCGAATTGAAATTCTGACTCAAGGTGCATCAGCTATTTACGGTTCAGATGCTGTTGCTGGTGTTGTAAACATTATTTTGAAAAAGGATATAGATTCAACAACTGTGACTGCTATGTATGGTGTTACACCAGAAGGTGGTGGTGCTCAAAATCGGTTTAGTCTTACCTCTGGCAGTACAGGGTCTGATTATTCAATTGGGGGAACCATTGAGTATTATAAACAAGATCCGATTTATTCTCATGAGCGGGATTATATGGATTCTGTTGATGATAACCCTGCCGCTGCGACTCCTCTTTCTCGAGGGATTTTATTGCTTGATAATTTTACTGGTAAGTATAGAGATCCTGGCGAACAAGGATGTGTAGATTCTGGTTCTGGATATGAATATGCGGATCGTAATGGTTTTGGTAAGTATTGTGGTGTTGATACTACAGGTGACAATACGATTCGAAATGAACGTGAAACCTTAACCGGTTATTTGTTTGGTACATACGACATCAACGATCATATGCAACTCTTTGCTGATACTATGTATTCAACAATAGATTCTGCAGTTTATGGTTCTCGTCACTTTTATAGTGAGAATTTGCTATTAAATACTCCTGATGGTTCTGGTAATTTCGGAGGAACCCGAGATTATGTATTGGCACAGAGGATTTTTAGTTTTGATGAGTTAGGCCAACGTAACACTCTATTTGATGAGCAGAGTTATAATGTCACTGTTGGTATTAAAGGTGATATTGATACAGCCTATAACTGGCAAGTGTATTACTCGGAGAGTCGTTATGATTACGAGAGTAGCCGAGATTGGATGAAGGAAGAAAAAGTCACCGAACTATTTCTAGGTGAAATAGATAATCCATATGGTCTTTATAATGGTGATGCTCCCGTAGGATTGTATGACAAAATTACACCAGAGATTCGGGACCAGTTACTTGGAACACAAGTTATTTTAGCTGATTCGTATGCTAGAACTTTATCTGCTGAAATTAATGGTGATTTATTCGAATTACCATCCGGTCCTATTGGATTTGCTGCTCTTATTGAATATAACAAGCAAGGCTATGATCTTAAACAGGATGACCGTACATTAAATACTGAAGGCAACGGATGGCAAGGCTTAACGGGTACGGAAGGTGGTGGCGATCGCAGTCGTTATGCTGCAGGTCTTGAGCTTCTGATCCCTGTGATTGAAGACTTAGATCTTGGTGTTGCAGCCCGCTACGATCAGTATGACGATGGCACTACCGAAGTTGGTGGTCGTTTAACCCCATCAATTACTATGACATATAAAGCTATGGATGAGTTAAAGTTCCGTGCAAACTGGGGGCAAAGCTTTAGAGCTCCAGATATGCACTATGTCTTTGCTGGTGATTCAGGCTACTTCACTACTGCGTATGACTATATTGATTGTCGTGTAAACGATCACGATGATGACCCTAATTTTGTACCGAGTCCAAGTGCTTGTGAAACGACATCTTTAAAAGGTAATCGTTCTGGTAGTAAAACGTTAGAAGAAGAGAAGGGAACAAACTGGGGCGTGGGGGTAATTGCTGAACCAGTGAAAGATCTTAGCTTAACTTTTGATTATTATAATATCAGTTTGAAAGATATTATTTCTGATGAAAGCGAACAAGATATATTAGATCTTGAATATGATTGTAAATATGGGCGAAATGGTAAAGACCCGTCTAGCAGTGAATGTACTAACAATGCAGCAAAAGTAGTTAGGGCTGCAGCGGGTGCTCCGAATGCTGGAGATATTGAAACTATTGTGGTTAATCCTGAAAACAAAGCACTCTATGAACAGAGTGGTTTAGATGCTAAGTTATTTTATACTTTAGATACTGAGTATGGAGACTTTGGCGTTCAATTAGGATGGACTCATATTTTAAGTACAAAATATCAAGTGGATTCTGCATCTTCTATTCAAGAGTTGCGTGATGATAAAGATAATTATGAGCCTAGATCTAAAACTAACTTAGTCTTGACTTGGCAATACCAAGACTGGTCCGTTGCTGTTCGTGGCGATAGAATTGGTGAAATTCCACTTTGGGAGCAACCTGCCGAAAACTACGATGATGAAACTGGCGATGTCATTAAAGTAGACCGTTTGAATCCTTACTACACGGTTAACATGAGTGTTGGCTATGATTTTACTGATAATTTGAAAGTATTAATTAGTGGTGAGAATATTTTCAATCAACGCCCTGAAGTAGATGTTACCCATGATGAATGGCCATTCTTTAACAGCTTCTCGTACCCTGGTGCCGCGATTGGCTCTGCTTATCGTGCAGAAATAAGTTATAAATTCTAAACAATAAAAAGTGATAGCACTTGTGCTATCACTTTTTTTAGAAGTATTTTTGTCTATCAGCTTTTGGTCATGAGGTATTTTCGACTTAGAACGATAATCGCTGTGGCAATGAGCGAGCCTAAAATCAATCCGAGTGCTAGACTCACATTTTGCAGTGCTGTTGGGTCAATAACCAGTGCGATACCCATCCCCAACATCATCACGCCTGACATAAGTTTCAGGGTTTGGCCTTCTTTTTCGGTTAACTTACGTTTGCCTAAGGTCGCACTGAAAACGATAACAATAATAGCCAGCGGGATCACATATACAATATTGTATAAAACCAAATACATATAGCGTTCAATGTCTGGCAGATTGTGCATAGATAGCACACTGGTGTAGATCATTGGGAAGCCTGCGGTGCAAAGTAACTCATAGGCATTGGCGAGGATAGCTAATACGGTAGAACCTATGAGTAACGCGCCTAAGTTACTGGAATTGGATAGTTTCCCCATGCGTTTTATTAGACTCGTACGATTTTCTGCCGACATCGATAGTGTCACTTCTCCCTTAGTAAAGAAGTAATCTTTGATATTGATGGCTCCTGCGATCAAAGCTAAACAACCCGCCGCTAAAATGATCATACCGCCATCACTGCCTGCCCCCAGCAGTTGGAAGATGTTTAGCCATGCCGTCATAAACAGGAAATAAATAAAGCCGGAGAAGAATACGAAAATCCCGCCGACGAGTAACATGCGGCTGCGACTCTTGGCATTAACCATTATCGACAGTAAAAATAGCAACACAAAGAAGGCGCAAGGGTTAAAAGCATCGACACCTGCGAGCACTAAGGTGAGTAACGGCAGAGACATAGTCTCAGGTGTCACTACTCCCACTAAAGGTAATTCAACGGGTTGAACTTCTGGCTCTGCAACGGGCTCGCTTAAGCTGGTGGCATCACAGGTGCCTTCGCCAGTATCTGTGCCACAAGTGCCAAAGAGCGGTGCATCTGTTTGAGCGCTTGTGGTTGTGCTGGTGGCTCCTTTGGTGGGGAGGTCAGCGTCGCTCAGTTTACCGCCAAGGGATAAATAACAATTCTTCAGTCGATTGACTAAAAATTCACCCGTTACCGCTTCACTTGAATATCCCACAATGGCCTTTTCACAACTTGCCATATAGGGTACTGAGCGTGCTTCAGTACTGGTTTTGGAGGCGATATTTTGCCAAATATCCTGTACGCCGGGATCTGATACCCTATGGGATTCGAGTTCAATCCAAGGGTATTTTTGCGGTAATGAATCAATGAACGGATGGGCCTCTGCACAGTGCGGACAGGTTTTTGACCAAAAGAAATACAGCTTAATTTTGAGCTCACCCTGATCATTCACATAATGCCACGTTCGATCCGCTGAGCTTGAGGGTGTTGTCTCGGCCCAGCTCGGGATAGAAAAGGCAAAGAGGAATAATAGCGAGCAAAAGAGAGATAATTTCGATAGATATTTTGTCATAGCGCCTCCCACAGAGAGTGGGTTTAAGTATCGTCAAACGGTTCGATTATCTCTTACTCTACTTAAATCAATCATTTTGATTAAATTAGATATTAAGAAGTGTTAGTTAACTCGCGAATAATAATTTTTTGGGAACTGAAACCAGTTTATCTCCCTGTAAAATGGGGTGATGCACACTCACTCTCAGCTTGAGTCGTTATTGGCTAATAAAGAATAAAGCACCCGAGGGTGCTCTATTTCTGACGTTATCAACAGGTGTCGATGATGGGTTATGGTTAGCCTAACGTTACGCCATTTACGCTAAGTTTCACGTCGATATTATTGCGTGTGGCGTTCGAGTACGGACAAACTTGATGCGCATGACGCACTAGGGCTTCTGCGGCTTCTTGCGGTAAATCTAAGCTGACTTCTAAGGCAACCGCTAATGCAAAACCACCGGCGTCATTGGCACCAATCCCAACAACTGCACTGACTGGCGCTTCGGTAATATCCACTTTGCCGATTTTTGCGACGTGCAGAACGGCGTTTGAGAAACAGGCGGCATAACCTGCGGCAAACAGTTGTTCAGGATTAGTGGCGAGACCGCTACCGCCCATGGCTTTTGGATAGGCTAAAGCGACATCAAGTAAACCATCATCAGTGCTGACTTGACCTTGACGACCCGCTTTTGCTGTGGCACGTGTTTCATAAAGTGTTTTCATAGTATTAGACCTTCTGAGGTTAAGGATTAAGTAAATCGATTTAAATTGTGCGCAATTCAATTGTGATAAACTATAATTCGATCTTTGGTGTGAATGCAAGTATATTGTGCGCAATATATTTAATTTGTCGGATCTTCCTATGGCAACAACTCAACCCAACACCCGTGTTAATCCTGTCGATATGGCAGAAAATACCAGCACAGAGAATGCTTTATGTCTTGAGAATCAAGTGTGCTTCTCACTTTATAGTGCTGCAAATGCTATGGTGCGTGCCTATCGGCCTTTGTTGGACAAATTAGATCTAACCTATCCGCAGTACTTAGTCATGCTAGTGCTATGGGAAGAGCAGGGGATTAGTGTCAAAACCTTAGGTGATAGACTTTTCCTCGATTCAGGCACGTTAACGCCATTGCTGAAGCGGCTAGAATCTAAAGGATTAGTGACTCGTGGTCGTAGCGAGCAGGATGAACGCGTGAGAGTGCTGGCCTTAACGCCTACAGGACTTTCCCTCAAAACACAGGCAAGTGAAATTCCCCATTTGATGCGCTGTAAAGTCGGCGGCGAGGCGAGCGAGCTAAAAGCCTTAAAGACTATGTGCGATCAAGCACTTAAGCAATTACATGCCAGTATTGATTAAACTCTTATCGTCGAGATTTGATCTAAGATTAACTTATTGACATATTAACGCTTATTAGCGGTTCGACTGAGTGTAATGGGTTGTATGCTTGAGGCTCAGCGGGTCAGTCGTCTATTGAAGGTTAGCGAGAGTAAGTTATGGCTTGTTTCGATGTAGCTATTATTGGCGGTGGGATCAGCGGTGTCGGTATTGCCCAATATGCGGCAGCAGCGGGCTATTCCACCTTGCTGATTGAAAAGGGCGAAATTGGCGGCCAAACCTCAGCTAATTCCAGCAAGCTTATCCACGGTGGTTTACGCTATTTAGAAACCGGACAAATTAATTTAGTCCGCAAATCATTGCTTGAAAGGCGACATTTACTCAATCTTGCGCCATCACTTGTTAAAGCTGTGCCCTTTTATATTCCCGTGTACGACAACAGTCAGCGCAGTCCTTGGACCATACGCGCAGGACTGAGTATGTATGCACTGCTGAGTGAATTTGATCCTTTAGGCCAATTTGTGTCAGTACCTGCTGTGCATTGGCATCGTTTCAAGGGATTAAAACTCTCTGGATTAAAAGCCGTATTTCAGTACTGGGATGCGCAGACCGACGATAAATTGCTCACTCAAGCGGTGGCGCGCAGCGCGCAGGCACTGGGCGCTGAAGTCTATGCCGAGGCTGAATTTCTTGAGTTGGAACACAAGCGCGAGACCTGTGAGCTGAGTTTTAGCCACAGGGGCGAAATCCATAAAGCCGAAGCGAAGCTTGTGATTAATGCTGCAGGTCCTTGGGTAAATGCTGTTTTAAGCAAAGTCTTGCCCCCACTTGCGGGTGTTGAACTCGATTGGGTGCAAGGCGCCCATGTGTTACTGGATATTCCTGCGCCCGATGGCATCTTGTACTTAGAGTCATGCTTCGATAAACGGGTAATATTTGTGATGCCTTGGTATGGTCAAACCTTAGTCGGCACCACAGAAACTGAATTAACCTCTTTAGATAAGCCGCCTGAGGCGACCGAATCTGAAATTAATTATCTGCTGGGGATCTACAAACATTATTTCCCACTAACGCCGGATATTGATGAGCTCAAGGCGCTAATAACCAAAACTTTCTGTGGTATTCGGGTCTTGCCTAAGCAAAATAGCCAAGCCTTTGAGCGACCACGAGATACCTTAATGCAAACATCGATTTCCCATCCGCGAATACTCAGTTTATATGGCGGTAAGTTAACGACGTTTCGCAGTACCTCGGCCGAAGTGCTTGAATGGATTGAAAAGGCCATAGGTAAGCGGCAGTCTATTGCTGATGTTGATAAACTCACCCTATCTTGAGTGCGCCGAGAATTATGCACTTGATGCTGATTTGAATATGCTTCAAGGTGATTTTTACCTGTAAAACCGCTACAGTGTGGCGCTTTTTTACTGATATCTAGGATCTGCCGTGAGTGCTGCTATTGTAAATACCGTCAAGCAATGTGGTTATTTTAACCAAGGTCTGTGCCTTTCTTGCCGGCATATACAACAGCCTATGGTGCAGCAAGTGGCGGTTAAGACTCAAACTTTACAGCAACTACTCGCGCCTTTTATCCCAGCTAATTTGCCCGATATTTTTCAGCCGCCGGTAATTGGCGAGGACAGCGGCTTTCGTAATAAAGCTAAAATGGTGGCCTTAGGCGCCGCCCATGCGCCTGTGTTGGGGATTGTGGGCCCAAGTGGCGAGGCGGTAGATCTTTGCGACTGCCTTTTATATCCATCTGATATGCAAGATTTATTACATCGCTTAACACGCTTTGTGCAGCAGGCTGGACTTCCTCCTTATCGGGTAGATAGAGCCAAGGGTGAACTTAAATTTATTCTGCTGACCCGCAGCCAAGTGCGTGGTGAATATCTACTGCGGTTTGTACTGCGGTCCACCAATAGTATCGAACGTATCGAACGTGAATTACCTGCATTATTAGCTGAATATCCGCAAATAAAAGTGGTATCAGTCAATATCCAACCGGTTCATATGGCAATACTTGAGGGTGATGAAGAGATTTTCTTAACTGAGAATACTAGGCTTGAAGAACGTTTTAATCATGTGCCTTTGTTCATTCGGCCTAAAAGCTTTTTCCAAACTAATCCACACGTTGCGGCTCAGTTATATCAAACTGCCCGTGAATGGGTTGCCGAGTTTTCACCTCATTCGTTATGGGATCTCTTCTGTGGTGTAGGCGGTTTCGGACTGCACTGTGCATCCAATGACATTACCCTCACAGGGATTGAAATTGAAGCTGAAGCGATTGCCTGCGCGCAAATGTCAGCGCAGATGATGGGGCTCGAAAACGTGCAATTTATGGCGCTCGATTCCACCGACTTTGCTAAGGGTAAAAGCGCTGCCGATAAGCCGGATTTGATCATAGTTAATCCGCCGAGGCGCGGTATTGGCGAGGCGCTATGTCAGTCTTTAAGCGAGTTTGCCCCTAAGGCGATTCTCTATTCAAGCTGTAATCCCAAAACCTTAGCGAAAGATCTCGAACATATTCAAGGCTATCACTTAACCAAAGTGCAGCTATTTGATTTATTCCCCCACACGGATCACTTCGAAGTACTAGTCATGTTGGTGAAGGATTAATTTTTTAGCTCATCAATTTATCACTAAGCATTTGTGTTCACTCGCTTTACGACTCTTGAAGTCCGCTCAAACAATCATAAGGACTCTACCATGTAGAGTCTTTGCAATACTTTTATCTGCGCTGCTCGCGTGAAACTTCATCAAAGTGTCTTTTTAGTGGCATAATCTTTAGCACTTTATGCATTGATGGGCGGCGATTTATGCTACAGATTTTCCTACGCTTTTTTACCTTGGGCTTGATGAGTTTTGGCGGGCCTGCGGCGCACATTGGTTATTTTCGCCAGACCTTCGTAAATGAACTCGGTTGGCTCGATGATAAGCGTTACGCCAGTCTGGTTGCCTTAAGCCAATTTATGCCGGGGCCAGGGTCGAGCCAAGTGGGCCTCGCCATTGGTTATCAAAGAGGCGGGCTTGTTGGCGCGCTTGCTGCTTTTGCTGGTTTTACACTACCTTCCTTTATTTTGATGTACTTACTGGCGGTAACAACGTCGGCATGGCTCGCCAATCATTATGTTCAAGGGATGATTTATGGGCTTAAATTAATGGCCGTCGTTGTGGTTGCCGATGCCGTTCTTGCCATGTTTAAACAGTTCTGCCAACGCAAATCCGCACGCCTATTAATGTTAGTTAGTGCTGCGGCAATTTTGATTGCGCCATCGATGTGGACGCAAATCCTGCTGCTACTCGGCGCTGCGACTATCGGTATATATAAATTGAGTGCGACGCAAGATGACACTGCTCCGCTTGCACCTATCAAATTGAATTATATATATTTACTGCTCTTTTTTGTGTTACTCATCGGCAGTTTTTTTATCGTGGATTTAGGCTCTGAAGCTTGGATCTTCGGTGAGTTTTATCGCGTAGGGAGCTTAGTATTTGGTGGTGGTCATGTTGTACTACCTCTGTTGGAAACTGCGGTGGGTGATACCATAGGTGGCGATCGTTTTCTGACAGGTTATGCCTTTGCCCAAGCAGTGCCAGGACCTATGTTTACCTTTGCGACCTTTTTAGGCGCTGAAGTGATGTTAGATAAGCCCTTCATGGGGGCTTGCATCGCAACCGCAGCCATTTTCTTACCCGGTTTTTTACTCATGCTGGTGGGGTTGAAAAGTTGGCATGCGATTGCCGCAAGACCAAAAATTGCTGGCGCGATAGCGGGAGTGAATGCTTGTGTTGTTGGCTTACTTGCCGCAGCACTTTATCAACCCGTGTTTTCTCAGGCGGTATTCTCAGGTAAAGATATGGCCTTGGTATTGCTCGGTTTTGGTGCATTAAAGTTATTTAAACCACCCATGCTACAACTGGTATTAGGCTTTAGTGTATGTGGTGTGCTGCTTAATATGCTTTGAACTGAGTCGTTATTAATCGAATGTTTATTGAGCAAGATTAAGATTTTGTTACTTTAAGCGCATAGAAATACAACAATCTTAGCTATACTCCGAAGATACAAGTTGTAATCCTTTGGAGCATTCAAGTATGTCTAAGTTGAGTTTGCGCAATAAATTATTATTGCTGTCGCTGTTTCCTTTGATCCTCGCATTATTGGTGTTGATGTCGGTTTCTTATTATGTTGAGCAAGATGCGCTTGCCGATGAGGTGGTTACCTTTAGATCTAAGCTCGTCGGTGAACGTAAACAACAAATCAAAGAAGCTACCGAAATTGCCGCTGGTATAGTGAATTACCAATTATCGTTAAAAGAACAAGGGAATGTGAATCAAGCGCTAAGAGACATACGTTTTGGCAGTGCGGGTTATTTCTTCATGTATGACTCTCAAGGGAAAAATATTTTTCATGCCCTAATACCGAGTTTAGAGGGGCAAAATAAAATGGATATGACAGATCCTCGCGGCACTAAAATTATCGTCGGTCTGCTCGATGCCGCTAAACGTGGCGATGGTAGTTTCTCCTATTACTATCAAAAACCTAATACTAATGAACAGATTGAAAAAATCAGTTACGCCATGATGATCCCTGGTACTGACTGGATGTTAGGTACTGGGGCATATATCGATGATATTGAAGCTGTTGTTGAAGATTATCGTGAGACAGTGACTGAGCAAATGACTGAAAAATCCTTCGCGATTTTGCTGATAGCGCTTTTCCTTACGGGTATTACTGGCTTTATCATTATGATTGCCGCCCACCGTATGGTCGTGCCAATCAAGAATATGGCCGATAACTTAAATGATATTGCTAAGGGCGAAGGGGATTTAACCAAGCGACTTACCGTAAAAGGTGAAGATGAAATTGCCCAACTTGGGCGCTCCTTTAACCTCTTTGTCGATAAACTTCAGCATATTATCGGCGATGTTGCGACTGCGACGGCAAAAGTAAAAACGGCAGCCAATGCGATTCATGATCAAACTAAAGTCATGTCGAGCCAGTTGGTGAGTCATAACAATGAAACCGATCAGGTGGTGACTGCAATCACTGAGATGTCCTCCACTGCGAACGAAGTGGCTAAGAATACCACTCAAGTAGCCGAAGCGACTCACGCTGCTACTGGTGATGTGGCGAATGCACAGCGTTGTGTTGATGCTTCGCTTGAGGAGATTGCGTCTTTAATGTCGCAAATCAACAATGCGGCAGGCAGTATAAAATCACTCAGCGAGCAATCACAGAAGATCAACAGCGTGCTTTCTGTCATTGGCGGTATTGCCGAGCAAACTAACCTATTGGCATTGAACGCCGCCATCGAAGCGGCCCGTGCTGGTGAACAGGGTCGTGGATTTGCTGTGGTCGCCGACGAGGTGCGTAATTTAGCCAGTCGAACTCAAGCCAGCACGTTAGAAATCAACGAGATGTTATCGGCACTGCATAAGCTAGTGACCCAAGCCGTAAAAGCCATGGAAGAGAGTCAGCAAAGCTGTGTACGTTCGGTGGATTCTTCTCGCACGATTTCCGATAGTTTAGGTTCAGTCACTTCAGCGGTAACGGCGATTAATGATATGAGTACCCAAATTGCGGCCGCGGCGACAGAGCAAAGCTCAGTAACCGAAGAAATTAACCGTAACGTGTATGCCATTCAAGAGATTGTAAACGAGCTGCTTCATTCCAGCGAAGATGCCGCTAGGATCAGTATGACAGTCTCGGAAGAAGGCATTAACTTGGGCAAGTTAGTGGGCCAGTTTAAGATTTAATTGCAGCAATCTTGATTAAAAACGGGAGACTTAAAGTCTCCCGTTTTTATTTGGCTTATTTACCTTTTTGAAGAGCACTTAATTCATTTACTTTAGTCAATCCAGCCTAGTCAGTTCATTCTAATCAATTTTCTCGGCAACCCGCTCAACTCTCACCGAGCAGACCTTATATTCAGGGATAAAAGCGACAGGATCGAGCGCATTGATGGTGAGTTTATTTGCCGCAGCTTCCACAAAGTGGAAGGGCAGGAATAGCACGCCAGCTTGGGCTCTTTTCGTCACAAAGGCGTCGATTTCAATTTCACCGCGACGGGTTGTGAGTTTGATTTTATCGCCATTGCCTATGCCGAGTTGCTCGGCATCGTAAACTGAAATCATTACTTTAGGCGAGCCGAGTAAGTCGAGTCCAGCCGTTTTACGGGTTAAGGTGCCTGTGTGGAACTGTTCCAGTAAACGTCCGGTCGACAGAGTGAGCGGGTACTCACTGCAGGGCATTTCTGCGGGTAGGCGATAACTCACTGGCGTAAACTTGCCTAAACCGCGGGTGAATTGGCCTTGGTGCATAATGGGAGTACCTGGATGAGCTTCATCAGGGCAAGGCCATTGAATACCTTGGGGAATTTTATCGTCAACTCCAGTGCTTAATCGCTGCCAAGTAATGCCGCGATATTGTGGTGTCAGCTCATTGATTTCCTGCCAAATAGCTTCTTCATTAGGGTAATCCCAAGCGGCACCCATCGCATTGGCAATGGTTTGGACAATTTGCCAATCGGGCAGGGCTTCACCTGGCGGTAGCAGGGCCTGTTCGAGTCGCTGCACTCGTCGTTCAGTATTAGTGAAATGACCGCGTTTTTCGACAAAGGCCGCGGCGGGCAGAACCACGTCGGCAAGCTCGGCGGTTTCGGTGAGGAAGATGTCCTGCACCACTAAAAAGTCGATTGCATTAAGCGCCCTAAGCACATGGGCTTGATCTGGGTCGCTTAATACGGGGTTTTCGCCCATCACATATAAAGCCTTGATTTTCCCTTTGGAAATATCATGCATCATATGGGTTGCGGTCACGCCAATCTCCCCCGATAACGGCGTTTGCCAATGTGCCTCGAAACGCATTCTGGCATGAATGTCGGTGACTTTTTGGTAACCACTGAAGAAGTTAGGCAGTGCGCCCATATCACAGGCACCTTGCACATTACTTTGTCCCCGCAGCGGGTTAATCCCCGCACCTTCAACTCCAATATTGCCGCATAGAAGTTGTAGATTAGATATGGCGGTGACATTGTCGTGTCCCGTCGTGTGCTGGGTAATGCCCATGGCATAGTAGACTGCGGTTTTGTCGGCCGTTCCTATGGTTTGGGCGATGCGGGCGATATCTTCGGCTTTAACGCCTGTTATTAAGGCTGCATTATCTAGGCTGTAATCTACTTTTTTGAGTTCAGCATAGAGAGCATCCACGCCTTCGGTGCGCGCGGCAATGTAGCTTTTATCCTGCCAGTCGTTGCGGATAATTTCTGCCATAATCGCATTGAGTAGCATGACGTCTGTGCCGGGTCTGTGGGCGACATAAAGCTGTGCACTGTCGGCAATGGCGACACGTTTAGGGTCGGCCACCATTAATCTTGCGCCATGCAAAGCCACGGCTTGCTTAATTTTCGAGGCGATGATCGGGTGAGCACTGCTGGTGTCTGAGCCTATGATAAAAATCACATCCGATGCTTGAATGCTCGGAATGTCATTGGTCATGGCACCACTACCGATACTTTGCTGTAGCCCAGTGACTGTGGATGAATGGCACAGACGGGCGCAATGGTCGATGTTATTGGTGCCGAGTATGCTTCTGACAAATTTTTGCAGGAGGAAGTTTTCTTCATTAGTGGCTTTTGCCGAGGCCAAACTTGCCAGTGCATTGCTGCCATGTTGCTGTTTTATTCGCTGTAAATTTTCGGCCACATAGGCGATGGCTTCAGGCCAACTACTTGGCGTGAACTGGCCATTTTTACGAATGAGTGGCGTGGTGAGGCGTTTTTCACTGTGAATAAAATCGAAACCAAACCGGCCTTTCACACACAACATGCCTTGGTTTACCACAGACTCTTTATTGCCCTCGATATGACGGATCTGATTCGTGCTGGTATCGATTTTAAGGTCAAGCCGACAGCCTACGCCGCAATAGGTACAAATCGTTGATGCGGTTTTGAGTGGCATTTCATCGCCTTGGCGTTTATCCCGCGCATCGACGAGTGCACCCGTTGGGCAAACCTGCACACAGTTGCCGCATTGCACACATTTGCTGTCGGCCATGCTGGCGTTAAAGCCGACTCTCGGTGCTCGGCGCGTTGCGGTTTCACTTATGTCTTGCGGCAGCGCTTGATAGGAATCATGGGCAAATTGAATCGCACAATGGCCACTCTGCAACTGGCACACATCGACGCACTTACCGCAGCTAATACAACGATTTGCATCAAATTGAATGAACGGACTCGATTTGTCGACCGAAAACTTACGCGCGCTTTGAGTGTTGAGTGACTTAGGTTCGACATGGTAGTCGGTCGCATAGTCCCTTAATTTACAATCCGTATTAGCTTGGCAGGCGCATTCGAGGCATCGCGCCGCTTCTTGCATGGCGGCATCGGGAGCAAAACCTAGCTCGACTTCGCCGTAATTGAGTAGACGCTGCACCGCACTCAGCTCGGGCATGGTTAAACGGGCTTTTCGTGGGACGGCGGGATAAAGATCGGTTGCGGGCAAATCTTGTGTCACCGCTTTGCTGATTACTTTTGATGAATTAAATTCAGTGGCATGCAGCTCACAGCTTAGACCTTGTTTGAGCAATTTATTTATGGCGATTGCGGCTTTATGGCCATCACCTATCGCGGCGACTGCGGTAGCAGGACCGCGGCGCGCATCCCCCACCACAAAGAGTTTTTCAACCCCGGACGACATAGTGTGCTCGCAGCCAATAAAGGTATTCCAGCGGCTGAGAGCGAGTTCACCATTGCTTAAGTGGCTCGCGGGATCTTGCATAAAACTCATATCGGGAGTTTGTGATACTGCGGCTATCACAGTGTCGAAATCTTGAGTAAAGGTTTCACCGGTATCAACGGGAGCGCGTCTGCCAGAAGCATCGGCTTCGCCGAGTGCCATCTTAGCGAAGGTGACTGAATGGACTCTACCTTGCGCATCGCTATGGTTTTCAAGCGGATTGGTTAAAAAATGAAACTTCACCCCTTCGACTTCGGCCTCGTGTACCTCGTAAGCTTCGGCGGGCATTTCTGCGCGGGTGCGGCGGTAAATTAAGGTGACATCGCTGCCTTCACGCACCGCAGTGCGGGCGCAATCGATAGCGGTATTGCCACCACCAATGACGGCGACTTTTTTGCCCAGTACGAGTGCCTTGTCGAGGCAATGATCTTTTAAATAATCGACGCCTAAGTAGCAACCTTTGAGCGTGCTGCCGGGATAATCCATAGGCACGGCTTTTTGGGCGCCGATCGCAAGACAGACGGCATCGAAATCTTCAACTAATTGATTTAAATGCACCTCATGGCCGAGGCGCGTGTCTGTGTGTATGGTTAAGCCGTTATGGCACAAGAGTTCGATTTCTTTATCGAGTATCGCCTTAGGCAAACGATATTCAGGAATGCCATAGCGCAGCCAACCACCCGCCTGTGGCATGGCCTCGAATATCTCTACGCTATGGCCTTGGTTTGATAAGTAATATCCGGCACTTAACCCTGCTGGGCCCGCCCCAATAATCGCGACTTTTTTGCCCGTGTCGGCTTGGCGCGGCGGCACATAACTCGTACCGCCCTTTTCGCCATCAGCTAAGTCGAGATCGGCTGCGTGGCGTTTTAATTGACGTATGGCAATGGGCTCATCGACGAGTCCGCGGCGACATTGTGCTTCACAAAAAGCAGGGCAGACACGGCCAATGGAGAGTGGCAGCGGCAAAGTTTGTTTAATGACTTTAACGGCTTCAGTATGGTTGCCTTGGGCGATGTGATACAGGTAACTCTGCACATCGACGCCCGCAGGGCATGCTTGTTGGCAGGGGGCTTCGCAATCGGCAAAATGATCGCTCAAGATTTCGGTCAGCGCTTGTTTGCGTTTTTGGCTTAAGAATTCAGACTGAGTTATGACTCGCATGCCGACGGTGGCGGACGTTTCACAGGCGCGTACGCAGCGCAAACTCGCGTCGGAATTCTCAATTTGGACGACACACAAATTGCATGCTTGCTTGTCTGCATGTTCGTGAATGCCTAATTGCTGCGAGGCTGCGCTGGGATCACATAAGCTGGGTATGGCTATGCCAGCAGCATGCGCCACTTGCAGTAGGTTATCGGTCGGATTAACCGACAACACTTGGTCATCAATTTGAAGTTCTATCATCCCATGGCCTTTTTATATGTAGGGTGCTTAGCTGCTATAGCGCGGGGCTGCAGGCTTAGGTTGTTTCGAGTATACCTAGACAGCTTTAGAAGACGCTTATGGGCGAGTGAAGTTTGCTGCAAAATTGCAGCTTGAATCACAAACCCGCTCAGACTGTGCGCTGATGAATGTTTGTTCTAGTTTAGTCGTGATGGGGTTGGCGTTATCAGGCCTTTTTAGTTGTGTTTCCTTTGATATTATGGGGATTTTTTAGGCAGGAGAGCGCTTGTGTGTCAGCCATTGGCCTCGCGCATAGCATCATCTTGGCTAAATTCTTGGCTAAATTTAAGTAAGATCACAGTCTTAACTCATTGCTTTTTGTTAGTCTCGGCTTTAGTGCTGTGGTCTTTTAGCTTGGAAAATAATCCTTGTTATCCCATTTAATGAACAGTGCACCCCTAGGTTTACCAGTCTGGTTAGGTTAAAATGCGCGGTTGCAAATACTGTTAATCATCGCCCCTTTTAGTGGAAGATCAATTAAAGCGGCCAAATAAAGAAAGTTGAAAACTCATGTTTGAAGTTAATCCAGTAAAATTCAAAATTAAGGAGCTTGCCGAGCGCACGGAGCTTCTTAGGGGGTATCTTTGACTACGATGCCAAAAATGAGCGTCTAGAAGAAGTTACCCGTGAGCTTGAAAGTTCAGAAGTGTGGAACGACCCAGAGCGCGCCCAAGCCTTAGGCAAAGAGCGCGCCAGCCTAGAAGCTGTGGTCAAAACCATAGACGATATGGACTCAGGTCTTGAAGATGTTGAAGGCTTACTCGAGCTGGCTATTGAAGAGGAAGACGAAGATACCTTCAATGAAACCAGTAAAGAGCTGGATTATCTCGAAAGCCGTCTTGCCGATCTTGAATTCCGTCGTATGTTCTCCGGCCCGCAAGATGCGTCAAACTGTTATTTAGACATTCAGTCTGGCAGTGGTGGTACCGAAGCCCAAGATTGGGCCAACATGGTGCTGCGTATGTACCTACGTTGGGGCGAAGCCCATGGCTTTAGCCCTGAGTTGATGGAAGTAACCGATGGTGACGTGGCCGGTATTAAAGGCGCGACCATTAAGTTTACTGGCGAATATGCGTTTGGTTGGTTACGCACTGAGACTGGCGTGCACCGTTTAGTACGTAAGTCGCCATTCGACTCATCGGGTCGTCGTCATACGTCATTCTGCTCTGTGTTCGTTTATCCAGAAATCGACGACGATATCACTATCGATATCAATCCATCGGATCTGCGTATCGACACTTATCGCGCATCGGGCGCGGGTGGTCAGCACGTTAACAAAACGGAATCGGCGATTCGTATTACCCACTTACCGACGAATACCGTTGTGCAGTGCCAGAACGACCGTTCACAGCATAAAAATAAAGATGCTGCGATGAAGCAGCTGAAAGCAAAACTGTTTGAGTTAGAAATGCTCAAGCAAAATGCCGACAAACAGGCCGCAGAAGACGCTAAGTCTGATATCGGCTGGGGCAGTCAAATTCGCTCTTATGTATTAGACGATGCCCGCATTAAAGACTTACGCACAGGCGTTGAAACCCGCAATACTCAAGCGGTACTCGATGGCGATCTGGATAAGTTTATCGAAGCCAGTTTGAAATCTGGGCTGTAATTAATTCAAGGTATAGACGAGAAATAAGATGACTGAACAAGTAATTGATGAGAACAAACTGATCGCCGAGCGCCGTGCCAAGCTAGAAAGCATCCGCCCAAACTGTAGTGCTAATGCGCATCCAAATACCTTCCGTCGCACCCATAAAGCGGCTGAACTGCAAGCACAGTATGGTCAAAACACTAAAGAAGAACTCGAAGCCTTAGGTTTTAAGACCAGCATTGCTGGCCGCATCATGGCAAAACGTGGTCCTTTCTTAGTGATCCAAGACGTGTCTGGCCGTATTCAAGCTTACGCTGAAAAAAGCGTACAAGCTGATTTGAAAGAGCGTTTTCAAGGTCTGGATATCGGTGACATCATAGGTGTAACTGGTCAGCTGCATTTGTCTGGCAAAGGCGACTTATATGTCAACATGGAACAGTACGAGCTACTGACCAAGGCGCTGCGTCCATTGCCTGCGGATTATTATGGTCTAGCCGATCAAGAAATGCGTTACCGTCAACGTTACGTGGATCTCATCGTTAACGAAGATTCACGCAATGCCTTTATCATGCGTTCTAAAGTGGTTTCTGCAATCCGTAACTTCATGATCAAAAAAGAGTTCATGGAAGTTGAAACCCCTATGATGCATGTGATCCCAGGTGGTGCTTCGGCCCGTCCTTTTATCACTCATCACAACGCCTTAGACATGCCAATGTACCTGCGTATCGCGCCAGAATTATACTTGAAGCGTTTAGTGGTGGGTGGTTTTGAGCGTGTGTTCGAAATTAACCGTAACTTCCGTAACGAAGGTCTGTCGCCACGTCATAACCCAGAATTCACTATGATGGAATTCTATATGGCTTATGCAGACTACAAAGATCTGATGGACTTAACCGAAGAAATGCTCAGCTCGATTGCTATCGAACTGCTTGGCAGTGCGCAAATGCCATACGGCGAGCACACAGTTGATTTCGGCGGCCCATACGCACGTTTAAGCATGTTAGAAGCGATTCAGAAGTACAATCCTGATAACGCGACTATCCAAGCTATGACCTATGAGCAAGTGAAAGATGTTGAATTCATGCGCGATTTGGCGAAAAGCTTAGGTATGAAGATTGAGAAGTTCTGGACTTGTGGTCAGCTGCTTGAAGAAATCTTCGGTGAAACTGCTGAATGGCAATTGATGCAACCGACGTTCATCACTGGCTACCCAGCGGATATTTCACCATTGGCACGTCGTAATGATGACAACCATTTCATCACTGACCGTTTCGAATTCTTCATCGGTGGCCGCGAAGTGGCTAACGGCTTTAGCGAGCTGAACGATGCTGAAGATCAAGACAACCGCTTTAAAGCACAGGTTGACGCGAAAGATGCAGGTGACGATGAAGCTATGTTCTACGATGCAGACTATATCACTGCACTGGAACACGGTTTGCCACCCACGGCAGGTCAAGGTATCGGTATCGACCGTTTAGTGATGTTGTTCACTAACACTCATACTATCCGTGACGTGATCCTGTTCCCTGCCATGCGCCCACAGGCGTAATGCAGTCGAACAAGGTATTTCGTTGTACATTTTGTTGTATTAGTTTAGCCACTCGACTTTTAGTAAGTCGCAATAGGTTAAGTTTACAGTGATTGATTTAGGTATGATCTGAGCATCGCTACGATGAAATACCCCCTAAAAAACCAGCCATTTGGCTGGTTTTTTGTTTTCTAAAATAGTTAAAAATAATGAGTGATAAAGTCGCACCATTAGTAACCTAAAAATGGGCTAGATGAGCATCATCAAGTGGCACGTTAGCTTTAGCTTGTGAGTGTAGATAGTGTCTTTAACTTGGGGTTGTATATTGGGATGTCACGAAACACTCGTTTATGCTGCTAGCATCTCACCGCCAGTCACATGCGATATTGTCTGTGTTCATTTCATTTTCGATAGAGATGGTTTGCAGGAATACCTAGGGCAAGGAGTTCAAGAAGAGGCAATTGGGATACATCAAAATAGTTGGTTGTATTACTGAGTGCATAAATACTTCATAGGGATTATTTTTAAACGCGTTTGTTCATTTATACCCACTCGTACGGCTGTTTCAGATAATCAACCCGACATTAGTCTAATAGTGTGTTGCTTGACCTCAGTCGCTAACTCAATGAAACTCTCCATTAAATCACCTCCTACTAAAGTATGGATAATTAAATAATGTTAATTTTCTTTATTTGTATCGCACTCTTAGTGCTTGCATACAAGTTCTATAGTCCCTTTGTTGAGCGGCAAGCGGGTATCGATCCTAAAGCGATAACACCACAGGCGAGATTCGAAGATGGCGTCGATTACGTTCCGGTTCATCCGGCTAAAGCGTTTCTGATCCAGTTCCTCAATGTCGCGGGTGTGGGGCCGATATTTGGCCCGATCCTCGGTGCACTTTACGGCCCAATAGCCTTAGTGTGGATTGTACTGGGGAATATTATTGGCGGCGCAGTACATGATTATTTTTCTGGCGTGCTCAGCATAAAAGAAGACGGTAAGAGTCTGCCAGAGATTGCGGGCCACTACTTTAATATTTACTTTAAAGGCGTGATGTTGCTGTTTACGGCTATGCTGCTGTTTTTTGTGGGCGTGGTCTTCATCATGAGCCCCGCAGGTTTGCTGAGTAATCTCGATTATTTTAAAGACACCATCTTTGGCAATAATACCTTCTGGGTGTTAGTGATTTTAGTCTATTACTTTTTAGCGACTATGCTGCCGATTGATAAAATCATCACTAAATTATATCCCGCATTTGGTTTGTTGATGATAGTCATGACAGTTTCTATCGCCGTTGCTCTAATGATCAATGCGCCGCAGTTACCTGAAATGGGTGATGTGTTTGCCTATTTCGACCACAGCCATTACAACAATGAGTTACTCGAACCAAACCCAGATGGACTACCTGTTTGGCCACTGTTATTTGTGACTATTACCTGTGGTGCGATTAGCGGTTTCCATTCAACTCAAGCGCCTATCATGGCTCGTTGCTTGACGAATGAGAAGTATGTTCGCCCTGTGTATTATGGCGCTATGGTTGCTGAAGGTATCGTTGCTTGTGTATGGGCAACGGCGGGTATTGCAGCTTTCCCTGGCGGTTATGTTGAGCTTAAGAGTTTGCTCGACCAAGGTGGCCCAGGTTTAGTGGTTAACCAAGTGGCAACCACGTATTTAGGTGTTGCGGGCGGTATTATGGCGATTGTGGCCGTGGCTATCTTCCCTATTACCTCTGGCGATACCGCATTTCGTTCGCTGCGTTTGACGATTATCGATGCCTTCCATATTCCGCAAAGTATGCGTAATCGCTTATTGGTTGCAGTGCCTATTCTGACCATTGCGTACTTTATGACGAAGATCGATTTCTCTTTGATTTGGCGTTACTTTGCTTTCTCAAATATGCTGCTATCAACCAGTGTATTGTGGTTAGCGACTAAGTATTTGTTCGATCGTGGGACCTTCCATTGGATTGTTAGCTTACCAGCCATTGGCGGCACCAGCGTTACTGTGTCTTATATTATGACTGCGGGCATTGGCCTAGGCTTACCGCAACCTTTGAGCCAGCCAGTGGGTATTGCTGTCGGAGTTATCTGTTTAGTTGCCCTGATCATTGCACACAATAGACGCAAACCTGTGGCAGAAGTTAAATAGTCCGTTATTCCATAGTTTTACCCAATAACAAACAAGGGCTGCATTTTGCAGCCCTTGTTTTTTTATGATTGGTATCATTCTACTATCCTTTAATAGCTTATTTTAGAAAGGGTAATTTTTGCTGAATATTTTTTAATGAGCGGATTCATCGCGTTTCATCTAGAGGTAAGGTAAGGTCGTTAGACTGGTTTTTATTTCTCTATTGAAACGATTAGTCTGTGGTAGAGAGCGTTAAGCAGTACAAACTTGCGGCAAAAGTCATTTAGATTTTATTTACTTGAATATTTTTTGCGAACAGAAGGAGAGCACGTTATGTCTGAGAACAAATGTCCTATGCACCATTCTGCTGGTGGCACCTCGAATCGAGATTGGTGGCCTAAACAGCTCCGGCTCGATATTCTGCACCAACACTCTTCTTTATCTAATCCTTTGGGTGATGACTTCAATTATGCTGAAGCCTTTAAATCCCTCAATTTAGCTGCTGTAAAGCAAGATCTCCTTGCATTAATGACGGATTCACAGGACTGGTGGCCTGCAGATTTTGGCCACTATGGGCCGCTATTTATTCGTATGGCATGGCACAGTGCCGGCACCTATCGTACCGGTGATGGACGTGGCGGAGCGGGGAGCGGTAATCAACGTTTTGCACCGTTAAACAGCTGGCCAGATAACGTAAACCTCGATAAAGCACGCCGGCTCCTTTGGCCGATTAAACAAAAATATGGTAATAAAATCTCTTGGGCCGATTTGATGATCCTCACGGGTAATGTCGCGCTGGAATCTATGGGATTCAAAACCTTAGGTTTTGCTGGTGGGCGAGTCGATATTTGGGAACCCGAAGCTGATATTTACTGGGGTGCGGAAAATAAATGGTTAGACGATAAGCGTTACTCGGGAGAGCGAGATCTTGAAGATCCCCTCGCCGCAGTCCAAATGGGGTTGATTTATGTTAACCCTGAGGGACCCAATGGCGACCCAGATCCTTTCGCTGCCGCCGTTGATATCCGCGAAACCTTTGCCCGCATGGCGATGAATGATGAAGAAACCGTAGCCTTGATTGCCGGAGGTCATACTTTTGGTAAAACCCATGGTGCAGGTGACGCAGCATTAGTCGGACCTGAGCCAGAAGCCGCAGGTATTGAACAGCAAGGGCTAGGTTGGCAGAGTCGCTATAAAAGCGGTAAAGGTGGCGATACTATTTCCAGTGGCCTCGAAGTGACTTGGACCTCAACACCAACCCAATGGAGTAACAATTTTTTTGAAAATCTATTTGGATATGAATGGGAACTGACTAAGAGCCCTGCGGGTGCCCATCAGTGGATACCTAAAAATGGCGCGGGTAAAGGGGTGATCCCCGATGCGCACGATGCTTCAAAACGTCATGTGCCAACCATGTTGACCACCGACCTTGCACTGATCTTCGATCCTGATTACGAGAAAATATCACGTCGATTCTTTGAAAATCCCGATGAGTTTGCCGATGTATTTGCAAAAGCTTGGTACAAGCTGACACACAGAGATATGGGGCCATGCACACGCTATTTGGGTCCTGAAGTGCCTGCAGAAACGTTTCTTTGGCAAGACCCCATTCCTGCGGTTGATCATCCCCTGGTTAATGAGCAGGATGTTACTGATCTCAAACTGAAGATTATTGGTTCTGGATTAACGATTTCAGAAGTCGTTGCCACTGCTTGGGCCTCGGCTTCTACCTATCGCGGTTCTGATATGCGCGGTGGTGCGAACGGTGCTCGAATTCGACTCGCACCGCAAAAAGATTGGCCAGTGAATCAGCCTGAACAGCTCGCTAAGGTGCTCAAAGTGCTTGAGAGTATTCAGTCTGAGTTCAATCAAGGAGGTAAGAAAATCTCCCTTGCTGACTTGATTGTGCTAGCAGGTTGTGTCGGTATTGATCAAGCGGCTAGAAATGCGGGGGTTGAAGTGACGATTCCATTTACGCCGGGTCGTATGGATGCCACGCAAGCACAAACTGATGTGGAATCTTTTGCGGTACTTGAACCTGTCGCAGATGGCTTTAGAAATTATCATCCCACTCCGTTTTCTGTTTCGGCGGAGGAGTTATTGGTCGATAGGGCGCAATTACTGACCTTAACTGCGCCGGAAATGACAGTGCTTATTGGCGGTCTGCGGGTGTTAGATACTAACTCTGATCAGTCAAAAACAGGTGTCTTGACTGCGCGTCCTGAGTTTTTGACCAATGACTTTTTTGTTAACTTGCTCGATATGGGGACGACGTGGAAACCCACTTCCAAAGCGGAGGATATGTTTGTGGGTATTGATCGCGTCAGCGGCCAGCAAAAGTGGACTGCAAGTCGTGTTGATTTGATCTTTGGCTCTAATTCGCAGCTGCGTGCACTCGCAGAAGTGTACGCGAGCAGTGATGCACAGCTGCGATTTATCGATGATTTTATCGACGCTTGGACTAAGGTGATGAACTTAGATAGATTCGATCTTCGCTGAGCTTATATTTATTAGTCTTTTTAGTGGTATATGGATCCAATTTAGGCGCCGCTGGGGTTAATGCGGACCAAGCGTTTAAGTGGATTTTCAGTTAAATGATCGCCTAATCCAAAGTGGTTAAGCGGTCATTTTTATTCATGTGCTTTGACGCTCATCAATTTAGGTGGAATATGAATATTCAGCAAATGTCGGGTTTAGCCATTTTACAGGCAATGGCAAGGGGGGAATTACCCGCACCTTCTATCTCTCTCACTATGCCAATGTCGCTGGTTCAAGCCGACGAAGGAACGGTGACATTCCATGCGACTGCCGATGATAAGCACCTCAACCCATTGGGCGGTGTTCATGGTGGTTTTGCCGCGACTGTATTGGATTCGGTTACCGGTTGCGCCGTGCATACATTGCTTGAAGCGGGTGTCGGTTACGGCACTATCGATTTGAATATTAAAATGATTCGACCTGTGCCTAAACATCAAGTGTTAGTGGCTGAGGGCAGGGTGATCAATTTATCTAAGTCTTTAGGTATTTCGGAAGGTACGCTAAAAACGCAGGATGGAAAACTGCTCGCCACTGCTACGGCGACTTGTATGATTTTAAGGCCATAAACCGATTTTGCAGGCTGGCGATATTATCTCTTCGAGTTAACACGCTGAGCAGATAATTAACCTATGCCGAAGGTGCACTTTATCTTCAGGTATTAAGCCGACGGCCTTCTTGCTGGCAGTGAGGTTTTTATGGGCGTAAATTCAGTTAATAACGGAATTTTTTAATCATATTTTCATAAATAAGCCTCAAGATTGAAAATAGCTAGCATGCCATATTCCATTCGACAGAAAGTATGCTAGATTCTGGCGAATTGTTGCTGATCGCTGTATTGTTACCTCTGTCATCAACAGTTCTCCACAGGGCCATCGCTGCAATTGAGTCAGATTTGCAGGGAAGTGTCAGGAAGTTACACCAATTCAGAGTCTGCTTATGCAACCCAATTTATTTCCCGAACAAAGAAACGTTTATCAAGAATCGAGGGTGACACTACCCTCGATTGAAGCCCAATCCTCCTCTCGTCGCGGCCGTTTGCAGCGTATGGTTGGCGGCGTATTGTTAACCTGTAGCGTATTGCTGAGTCTTTCAGCATGTGCGGCAGGTAAGCAGGCGTCACCACAAGAAGGTGAAGAGTTTAGTTACGCTTGGCTAAAGGGTTATGCCCGTACTATGGCGGCACAACCCTATGAGAGTCATAAAGGCGAATTACCTAAAAGCCTTCAGGGCATGAGTTGGGATGATTACCAACAATTCCACTTCAAGAAGAAAGCCGCACTATGGCGTGATCAAGATTCGGAGTTTCGTGCCGAACTGTTCCATCTTGGGCTGTTTTTTGATACCCCTATTCATATTTATGAGCTAAATGAGGGTAAGGCTAAGTTAATCGAGTATTCACCTTCAATGTTCGATTACGGCAAGTCAAAGGTCAAAGGTAGTCAGTTGCCTAAGGATCTTGGTTTTGCGGGTTTCCGTATGCAATTTAATACCGATTGGCAGCGTGACATTGTTGCCTTCCTTGGCGCTAGTTATTTCCGCGCAGTGGGTCAAGAAATGCAGTACGGTTTGTCGGCTCGCGGCTTAGCGGTTGATACTGCACTGCCAAAACCCGAAGAGTTTCCAATGTTCACCAATTTCTGGTTAGAAAAACCTAAACCAGGATCGAATATCACCACTGTGTATGCCTTGCTAGACTCTCCGAGTGTCACAGGGGCTTATCGTTTTGATATCGAACCGGGTGAACGTTTAAAAATGAAGGTGGATGTGGCAGTTTATCCACGTAAAGCGATTGAACGTTTAGGCGTTGCGCCACTGACCAGTATGTTTATGGTGGGTGAGAACGATCGCCGTACCGGTTATGACTGGCGTCCAGAAATCCATGATACCGATGGTTTAGCCATGCACACGGGGAATGGTGAATGGATTTGGCGTCCGCTAGGTAACCCTGAAAACCTGCGATTCAACGCCTATAGCGATGAAAATCCAAAAGGTTTTGGCTTACTGCAACGTGATCGTAACTTTGATCATTATCAGGACGACGGCGTGTTTTATGATAAACGCCCAAGCCTATGGATTGAGCCAACCAGCAGTTGGGGCAAAGGTTCAGTGCAGTTGGTTGAAATTCCAACACTGGATGAAACCTTTGATAACATAGTTGCTTTCTGGAATCCTGCTGAGCCGATTGTACCTGGTCAAGAGCTGCTGTACAGCTACAACATGTACTGGGGTGGCATTCCACCGGTTCAATCACCCCGTGCTCGGGTTGTCGATACCTTCACCGGGATTGGCGGCGTAGTTGGCCAGAAACGCAAATACTACAGTAAGCGTTTTGTGGTGGATTTCGCGGGCGGAACTTTACCTATGATAGGTAAAGACACCCAAGTTAAAGCCGTGATCACAGCATCTGAAGGCAAAGTGGAAATTGAATCAGCCCGTCCTCTAGCCTCGATTAATGGTTACCGCGCTATGTTTGACGTAGTGCCACCGGGAGACGGGACTGAGCCGATTAACCTGAGAGTCTATTTGGAGGTCGATGGTCAGCCATTGTCTGAGACTTGGATGTATCAGTGGAATCCGCCTGCTAAGGATGATCGTGAATTGCACAATGCAGGTCATCTGCAATAAGCGATTCGTGATTCATTAATCTAAAACGCCAGCTAACTTAGCTGGCGTTTTTGTTTTGATGATTAACAAGATGCGGGGAATGCCGCTCATTTGACATCTAAAAAATCAAGCCAGTTGTAATTGCAAGCATGCTACTGAGTTATTGGGGGCTAATTCACTTTTTGACAATCTAAACAATTTTTCACTGTAAAAGACCCTAAACTTGGGCGTAATCTGTGGGCGTTCTCGCCATGGGTAAGTATTTTATGTTTGAAATGTTCACAACGTTAGGCTTTGCGTGGTCGGTGGGTTTAGTCCTTGCCGTACTTTTTGTACTGGCATACGAATTTATTAATGGCTTCCACGACACGGCAAATGCGGTGGCGACGGTGATCTATACCAAGGCTATGCCGGCAAATCTGGCGGTCGTTACCTCTGCACTATTTAATTTTGCGGGTGTGTTGTTAGGGGGGTTAGGGGTGGCCTATGCGATAGTGCATTTATTACCCGTAGACTCCTTGCTCGGTATGGACTCAATCCAAGGCTTGCTGATGGTGTTTTCCCTGCTATTTTCAGCAATTATCTGGAACTTAGGTACTTGGTATTTTGGTATTCCGGCATCGAGTTCCCATACCTTGATTGGTTCGATAATGGGCGTGGGTGGCGCGTTCGCTTGGATAAATCATCAGCCTATCCTACAGGGCATTAATGTCTCTAAAGCAACGCAGATCATGCTGTCCTTGATTATTTCGCCGACCTTAGGGTTTGTGATGGCAGGGATTTTTTTGCTCATCATGAAATACGTTTGGCAGAAACATAAAATTCACCGTACCCCAGATGAGCAGATGCAGATTAATGGTAAAAAACACCCTCCATTTTGGGCAAGGGCGAGTTTAATTATCTCCGCTATGGGGGTAAGTTTCGCCCATGGTTCTAACGATGGACAGAAGGGGATAGGTTTAGTGATGCTAGTGCTGATTTGTATGGCACCGGCTTATTTTGCCTTGGACATGGGCAGTCAAACCTATGATTTAGAAAGAACTCAAGATGCTAATCGTCGCATTATGGCTATTTATGACCGTAACCAAGCCGTTATCGCGGATGTTATCGACTTTAAAGCCTTAGTCAACGTTCCCGAATATATGCTGGCCCATTGCTCATCTGCCAATGTATTACCGGCGATGTCGTTGCTTGACCGTCGCTTAGCAAAAGTCTCGACTTACAAAGATATGGATGTAGAAGAGCGACGCGAGGTGCGACGTTTATTGTTGTGCATCGATGATACTGCTCGCCAAGTGGCTAAATTGGATCTTCCTGCTAAGGATTTGAGTTCATTGGCTAAATGGCGAAAAGATCTCACTAGAACTACTGAGTATGCGCCCATTTGGGTGATTATTGCCATTGCGACTGCGCTGGGTTGCGGCACGTTGGTGGGTTGGCGGCGGATTGTATATACCGTGGGGGAAAAAATTGGTTCATCGAGTATGACTTACAGCCAAGGCATTGCCGCGCAGGTCACCGCTGCCGTCTCTATTGGGATTGCCAGTATGACGGGGATGCCGGTATCGACGACTCATATTTTGTCTTCCGCTGTAGCGGGTACCATGGTGGCTAATCGTTCAGGGCTTCAGATCCAAACCATTAAGCAAATCATGCTCGCTTGGCTGCTGACACTACCTATTACTATGTTGCTCTCCGCGAGTGTGTTTATCCTTGCCAATGCACTTTGGGGTTAGCCAAGAATACTCAAGTTGAATGCTCACATAGCCAAGCCTTGAGGGCTTGGCTTTTCGGTTCAGTGCCGTTTCCCGCGATAATTACCTAAGCCATCTTGTTAGAGTTGAGCCTTCAACACCAACAAGGACATAAGATGGCTGAGCAATCTAGAACATTTTTCAAAGCACTACATCAACAATCAGAGCCGCTGATATTAACTAACGCTTGAGATGCCGCCAGTGCGGCCATCATCCAAGCATCGGGCGCCCGTGCGATTGCGACCAGTAGCGCGGCATTGGCTTGGTCGCTCGGTTATCCCGATGGGCAAGCGCTACCTAAAGCGGCTTTATTGGGCGTAGTGAACAATATCCTACGGCTGAGCCGAGTGCCCGTGACGATAGATATTGAATCTGGTTATAGCCAAGATCCCGATGAGGTTGCTGCTTTTGTTGCGCAGCTCGCTGAGCTTGGCGTAGCAGGAATTAATATTGAGGATGGCAGTGCAAGTGTTGCTGAGATGGTGGCCAAAATTAAAGCTATTCGCGCCCATCCTTGTTGCCAAGGATTATTTATTAATGCGCGAACTGATGTGTATTTACTGGGTTTAGCCAGTGGTGAGGCCGCAGTTGTTATGACTATCGATAGGTTAACTCAATATCAGGCTGCGGGTGCGGATGGCGGCTTTATCCCTGGCGCGATTAAGGTCGAGACCGCTAAGCGCTTGTCTGCCGCTGTGGATATGCCACTGAATTTTATGCTATTGAATGAGCTGATGGATATCGGCGAGTTATTTGCCGCAGGTGTGCAGCGTTTTTCCACTGGCCCAGCTTCATTTTTACAGGCCTATAGCACTTTGCTTAATCCAATTTTGTTAAATTCAATTAAGGCAAAACCGTTTCAGCGAGAGTCAAATAATGCGGTTATTGCCGTTGATAAGGATTCAATACCTAAAGCCATTTCCCTTGGTTTTGAGCAAATGAATAACTTATTTATCCCGAGTTAAAGCTGTTTTTCATCTATACCCAAGCTACCTGAATATACGAGTTTCAGAGCGCCCAGGGTGCTTCAATTCAAGGCGCATTAATGACAGAATGTCGGCGACCTTTAGTCGCTAAAACTCATCAGAAAGAGGACGGGTCCACCTATGAAGATTACTACAATCGGTTTAGATATCGCAAAGTCTGTTTTTCATGCTGTTGGCGTCGATAAAGCGGGCAAGTTAATCAAAAAGAAAATGCTTAGACGCAAAGACTTGCTGCCCTTTGTCGCGAAAATTGAGCCTTGCCTTATCGTTATGGAGGCGTGTGGCGGCGCGAGTTATTGGGCCAGAGAATTCGAGCAATTTGGGCACGTAGTTAAGTTAATTGCCCCGCAGTATGTGGTTCCTTTTAGGCAAGGTAATAAAAATGACTACAACGATGCGCTAGCCATTGCCGAGGCTGCGCAGCGGCCCAACATGCGGTTTGTAAAACCCAAAAGTATCGAGCAGCAAGATGTGCAACTGCTCCACCGAATGCGCGAACGATTAACTAAGCAATCCACAGCGTTAATCAACCAAGTGCGAGGCATGTTAGCAGAATACGGCATCGTGATAGCCAAAAGTAAATCGGCTTTTAAAGTACAGTTCCCAGATATTTTAGCGGATGAAACCAATGCGCTGACCACTAAAGGTCGGGCCATTTTTTATCACTTATATGAAGAATTTAGTGATATAGAAAAACGGCTTAAGAGTTGTGATGCACAAGTGCTTACTGAAACTAAAAACAATGTGATTTGCCAGCGTTTAGAGACTATCCCTGGCATTGGTCCAGTCACCGCTACCGCCTTTTATGCCGCCGCAGGTGATGGTAAAGATTTCAGTAATGGCAGGCACTTTTCAGCTTGGTGTGGCTTGGTTCCCAAACAACACAGCAGCGGAGGTAAAGATAACCTCCTTGGGATAAGCAAGCGGGGAAATGCGTATTTACGCACCCTGTTCATCCACGGCGCCAGAGCGGTGTTGCAACACAGCCAGAATAAGCAAGATAAGTTTAGTTGCTGGGCAATCCAGTTAGCAGAGTTAATAATTAATCAACCAGCAAGTTGCTATGACAATTGATTTGATGATGAGACAGTCAGACTGATCTACTGAAAACCTTAGCTCGCCATAGGCTCATAATGAAGCCGCAAGGATGATAAGGACAGTAGAAGCAGATATCCATCAGGGCCAGAGGCATACCTCAATAACAGGCCGAATATATGGGTGCAATGAACTCTTCTCATAATCGCTATCGAATGTCTTGCAAACCGGATGGGTCCATATATGGCGTGAATGCCATTTATGCAGGAGCAATAAATGGCCTTGCCTAAAGTGCGTTAAATTCCCGCTGAATCCTGCATTTTCAGGTTGTTTGGGTATATACCCACGGCGAGTTTGCCGTGGGTTTCTTCTTACGTCCATTTTACTTAGCGCCCGTTTTACCAAGAAAGTCCCATCTGCGTACTTGTCTCCTCAGGTTTCTTATCAAGTAGTCTTAGCTCGGTGAGGTGAATTTGCGCTGCAATTTGGCTGCGCAATTTTTGATAGAGACGGATGGCTAGTTCAGGCGCGGCTTCATTGTCGGGAGTATGGATAAACAGATAGGGTTCTCGACCTTCTGCGAGCCACTGCGGGAGTTGGGTCAGCCAATTATCAAAAAAGGCATCGTTATCCTTAGGTAAAGCAGTAACGCCTTGCTGTGCGAGTTGTGTTACGGCATCGTCTGGTTGGCCGATAAAGCGCACCACTGGATTATTGGCGGTGGCAATCGCATGCACTGGCACTCGAGGTTTTTTCTTGTGAGCGTCGATAATCGCGACATTGCAGGGCGGCAGTGCAAACAAGGGCCTGCTGTCCATGATGATGCGATTCACTTTTTTATCGATGAGTAATCGATTAAGCGCACGCTCGGCATCTCCCTTAGCAAAAAACGCAGCATGCCTGACTTCGACGCCATAGATTAACCCTTGGGGGATTTGATCTAGAAATTGCGCTAACGCAGACAAGTTTTCTGGGCCGAAATGGGCGGGCAGTTGAATTTTCCAGATCCCTGTTTTATCGATTAATGGTGTCATTATCTGGAAAAAATCTTTCAATTCTTGGCCGCAGTGTTGCAATAATCTTTGGTGAGTGATGGTTTGCGGTAGTTTGAAGGTAAAACGAAAGCTCTCGGGCGTGGCACTGTGCCAATTCATTACCGTTTGCTGTGCAGGCGTTGCGTAGAAGCTGGTGTTCCCTTCGACAGTATTGAATATTGTCGCGTAACGGGCGAGTCGCTCCGCTTGTTTAGTTCCGTGACCATACACACTTTCTTGCCAATTCGAGTGCGACCACATGGCAAGCCCAAGGCGAAAATGGTTGGGTTGATGTAACGGAGAGCACAATCGGTCCAAAAATAAATTCCTTTAATGCGATTTGCGCGTACCAAAGCTGCGCCCTGATGTTGACCAACATTTTAGGGCATTGTGCCGATATCTGTCGTCCAGAGTCAAATAGTGCCACCGATGGCCTTAAGTATTGTGTTTGATTTTGTTTGAATTTAACTCTGTAAAAGTCGGACTTAACTTAGCCAACTCTGGAATGACATTGAAAATTAACCTACTCTAATAGTGCGTTATTATTATTTTTATGCTTATGATCAAACTTAGGACTTAGCCAAAGACGGACGTTTATTGGAGAATTACGTGAATAATGATGGCTACACTTCCTTAAGCAATTTTATCGACCTTCTCTTGGATGCTATTTGTGTCGTCGATAAAGCGGGGAGGTTTGAATTTGTCAGTGCAGGGGCAGAACGTATTTTTGGCTATACCCCAGAAGAAATGATGGGTATGCAGATGCTAGATCTTGTCATTCCAGAGGATAGGGAACGCACTCTCGCAACAGCCAATGAAATTATGGCAGGTCGCTTTAAAGTCGATTTTGAAAACCGTTATGTGCGTAAAGATGGTGTTATCGTCGATATTCTTTGGTCTGCACGTTGGTCCGATGCTTATCAACAGCGTGTCGCAGTCGCTAGAGATATTTCTAAGAGCAAAAATGCCGAACGTAGACAAGCAGCCTTATATGAGATTTCAGAGGCTGTGCATGTCGCTGAGGACTTGCTAGCCCTATATCGTAGAATTCATGAAATTATTGCTAAATTATTGCCTGCAGCAAACTTTGCTATTGCATTGTACGATCAAGATTTAAATGAATTAAGTTTTCCTTATAAAGCCGCTACTGGCGAGGATTCGCTTATCGATATTGCAAGTTTCAGTGTGTTCACTGACCAAGTGATCCGCAGTGCTGATTCTTTACTCCTGTGTCCCGTGACCTTAACTGATTATCCCCAAGCGATTCGTGAAGATTTGGGTAATGGCTGTTTAAGTTGGCTGGGTGTGCCGCTAAAGCTACAGAAAGGCGTTATCGGCGCTTTGATTATGCATAGCTTGCCCACTTCGGCTTCATATACACACCAAGACCGTGAGTTATTGGAGTTTGTTTCTACGCAAATAGCTTTTGCGATTGAGCGTCGACAAATGCTCGCGCGATTAGAGCATATTGCACTTTATGATCAGTTAACCTTGTTACCCAATCGTGAGCTTTTTTACGATAGATTTCAAAAGGCGCTATCTCGAGCCCATAGGGAATCAAGTTATTTCTCTTTGCTTTATTTAGACTTAGATAAATTTAAGTGGGTTAACGATACTTTTGGTCATAGCGTGGGCGATTTATTACTGCAAGTGACTGCACAGCGAATAGTCAGTTGTGTGAGGGGCTCAGATACCGTTGCGCGTTTTGGGGGGGATGAGTTTGTCATCTTACTTGAACGAGTCGATTCAGCACATAATACCCTGCTGGCCGCGCAAAAAATATTGCAAGTATTCGAGCACCCCTTCGAGCTTGCCGAACAGCAGATCCATATTCTGCCGAGTATCGGTATTGCTCTGTATCCAGAGCACGGTGAAAATGAGAAACAGCTTATTTCCTGTGCCGATGCCGCTATGTATAAAGCTAAAAAGAATGGCGGAAATCGAATTGAAATGGGTTATCAAGGATTAAGAAACGTACATGCTGAGCTTCGACCTGAGGCCAATATTCCTGAAAATAAAGCGATGAAGATCATTTAAGCTTGCTTTAGGTAAGCCATTGTAAGTCTATAAAGAAATAATATGTAAAGAAATGCCCGCAAATGTCACTGACACTTGCGGGCATTATTGTATGGAACTGTTGATGTAATCTTTATATAAAATAAGGCTTTTGATTACAGTTTGAAGCGATTAACTTCCTGCTGCAATGATGCGGCTAAATGGGCGAGCTCTTGAGCTTGGACCATAGACGTTTGTGCCTCAATCGAGAGATTCTCTGACACTTCACGAATCGACTCTGTATTACGGTTGATTTCGCTGGTGACTGAGGTTTGCTCCTCGGCTGCAGTGGCAATTTGGCTCGCCATATCTGAAATATCATTAATGGCTTTGCTGATTTGCAACAGACTTTCACTGGCTGAATTCGCATCGGCCACACTGGTTTCTGCCATTTCATGACTTTGAGTCATAGACTTAACGGCTTTGCCTGCGGTTTGTTGTAGGGTTTCGATCATCGCTTGAATTTCTTGTGTCGATGAATGCGTACGTTGTGACAGTACACGCACCTCATCAGCAACTACAGCGAAGCCACGACCTTGTTCTCCTGCACGTGCCGCCTCAATGGCTGCATTGAGTGCTAGTAAGTTGGTTTGCTCTGCGATGCCACTAATGGTCAACAAAATGCTGTTGATCTTTTGTGAGTGCTCGTTCAGTTCACCGATAATTCGCCCTGCAGTTTCGACTTCACTGGCTAAATTACGGATAGATTGCTGGCTTTGCATTACCTGTTTATGGCCATGGTTTGAAAGTCCGACCGCATTTTGAGCGGTCTGCGCTGTATGCTCCGCATTACTGGCAATTTCCTCGGTGGCGCTGGCCATTTCGGTCACCGCAGTGGCAACCATAGTCACTTCATCTTGCTGTACTTCAATGCGCTGACTGTTATCCGTTGCCGACGCACTACTTCCTTTGGCTTGATATTCCAATTGACCCGCAATCTTGTGCATGCGGGAAATCATACCGTGTAGACGTTCTACAAAGCGGTTAAAACCCGAAGCTAACATACCAATTTCATCGTGACTGTTGGCAGTATGAATGCGCACAGTGAGATCGCCATCGCCCTCGGCAATATCATTGAGTGCTTGGGCAACGCGTTCGAGATCTTTGAATTGAATTTTAAAGATGGCGATTAAAATCAAACCAAACAGCACCAATAGTGCAACACCTACGGCTGACATCCACCAAGCAAGATCGGTTGCCTGTGACATGATTTCTTGCTTATCCATTACGAAAATCAGCGCCCAGTCTGTTGAGGGTATTGCCGCAACATAGACTAACTTAGTGGCACCATCGAGGTTTCGCTCTTCCATCGTATTGGCATTAGTGCGCTGTGATAACCAGTTATTACTAAAATTACTATCGATTTTAGTGAGTTGTTGAGTATTTAGCTGGCTATTGGGATGACTAATAATGAGCCCTGCATTATCGACCATCAGAGTGTAACCTTTGCCTGGTACTTGGAGGCGCTGCACTGCATCTGTTAACTGATCTATGGTTAAGTTTGCAGCCGCTACGCCTATGAGCTGGCCTGAGCTCATCACAGGTTCAGCTATAGTTACGACTTGTTTTTTCAATGTGGCGCTGACGTAGGGCGCCGTCATGATCATTTTACCCGCCGTTTTAGCATCCATATACCAAGGGCGAACGCGGGGATCATAATTTGCGGTATTCAGCGACGGATCTTGGCGATACATGTTGCCTTGCTCGTCACCATAGTAAGTGAGGGCAAAGTCAACCGCAGTATGCGCTTGCAACAAATGAGGGGTAACGTTGGTACTAGGATCGGCTTCAATGGTTTGCTTTAGGCTCGTAATGGCCATTTTTCTGTCTTGCATCCACTGACCTATGCCGGATGAAAAGGTATTCGCCAGTTGGTCAATTTCATGTTGGGTGTTTTCTAACGCATTATTTCTAATGAAATAACTAGAGATACTTACGAGTACAGCAATAGTGATCAGTACAGCGGAAAGACTGCTAAACAGCAGCCGCGTTTTGAGTGTCGATCGCATAATCTATATCCTTTATATTCCGTTAGCTCTCTAACGTTGTTTTAGTATAGCGGCAGTACGGGGCAAAACATTAAATCATTGAAGAATTATAGTAATAAATTTAGAAGTGACGCCCATAATTTATGAATTTAATAATTACATGATTTTTATATCAATAACGATTGCGTCAGCGGTTGTTTATTTGATGAACGGATGGAACTTAGCAGACTAAACTGAAGAGATGAATAATATTTTACAGGTGATAAATAACATTAGTTATCGTCAGTAAGCCGTTAAAATACATAAGCTCAAGCTAACAATTTAATTAAATATGTCTCTGGTTGTGAGTGTGATTAATTCATTATTCAGAATGCTGGCTTGTTTATATCAAAGGTTAGTGAGCTTAATTTCGCGCAGGTAGCATCTTGTGTGCTGGTTCAAGTTTAAGACTCATCTGTAACAGAGCATAAAAAAGGGACTCCTAGGAGCCCCTTGTTCATTTTAAAATGACCTAAATATTAGTGGGTCATCTTATTTTTGATCAGCACACAACGCTGCTCTATTTGACGGGTTTCCAGTAGATTACGGCGGGTAAGGTTAGATAGCCCAGTTTGGCGATCAAGTACTTTGTCCAATGCCGCTATGCTAGTGTAATTACAATCGGTTGGGATGAGGAAATGGCTATAATTACGCATAAATACTGGCCCTTTTTTGTCCATATCCATTAAGCTCGTCAGACGCTCTTCCGCTGTAGCTGCGCTTAATAGTTTTTGCTCAGCAGGATAAAGATTTTGCATAATAATCCGCTGTTTGGAGAAAGGCAGGCTGTCTAGATGGACTTTACTTAACCAACGACGTTTTGCGGCCGCTTCAGGGCGGATCACTTGTGCCGCAAGTGCCGCTTTTTCACCAGAGTCTGAATTATCCTTGGCAGCTTCTTTGGTTAAGCGCTGCAGCGCGTTAGGAAAATCATAGCGATTAAGCTGGGTGATGATTGCCCATCGTAAATCTTGATCTAAGGTTAATCCCTTGATTTTTGTTTCACCGTCAATGAGTTGCGCTAAATGACGCAGTGAATCTCTGTCGCTTGCTAAACTGACATAGGCATTGAACCAGATCCGTTGGAAGTCATTATCGCCTTTATTTTCCATTGCTTTTCTCAGACTCATTTGGCTTAAGCCTTTAATTGCATTTTCAGCGTAGTTTTGCTGAATAGGGGCGATCTGAGCGAGATATTCCTTCGAGCGCAACATGCTATCGATGATCTGACCAACAATCGTGTAGTCCGTCTCAGCTGGCGCGTTAACAAACACTGTGCTTAGGTATTGATCTAAGCTCAATTTACCTTCGCGGACGCTGTCCCACAGACTTTGCCACAGCATAGATCGCAGTAGTGGATCGGAAATATTACTCAGTTGTTGTTTTGCGGTATTAAATGACTTGTCATCAAGCTCGACTTTCACAAAGCCCCAATCATCAAAGTTTGGATAGACTAGGTCTGGGCAGCGCTCACCAATCAGTTGTTTAACTTCGGTACGCTCGCCTTTGTAAGTCACTGGCACTGTAATGTCATTTCGCAGATCAAAGCGACCTTGGGTAAATAGAGCCACTTGGACTTTTTGTTCACGTAATGTGGGTAGTTCTGCGCTTGCAGGGAGCTGTCGTAGGCTAAATTCGCTGATTCGGTTGCCCTCACAACGATATTCCGCCTTGATGGTGTTAACGCCCGCGCTGTAGAGCCATTCTTGAGTCCATGCACTTAAATCGCGGCCAGCGGCTTTCCCTAGGCTATTGATAAAATCGTCTAACTCAGCGTTTTGATAACTGTATTGTTTTAAATAGTTACTGACGCCACGACGAAACACCATGTCGCCGAGTAAATGGCGTAATTGTTTTAGCGTTGATGCGCCTTTTTGGTAAGTGATAGCATCGATATTGTCGAAGGCGTTCTGAGTCGTTGCTACGGGTACTTCAATGGGGTGCGTGGTGACTAAGCTGTCTTGCTCATAGGCTTTTTGCTTGCCTTTAGCGTAGAAGGTACGCCAAGCATTGGTGAACTCTGTGGCTTCTTGAGTCGCAAGTGTGCCCATAAATGAAGCAAAACTTTCATTTAACCACAAGCCATTCCACCATTTCATGGTGACGAGATCGCCAAACCACTGGTGCGCCATTTCGTGCATGATCACGCCCGCAAGATTTTGCTTCTGATCCGCTGTCATAGCCGCTTTATGAAGGAAGAGATCTTCGGAAAAGGTCACTGCGCCTGCGTTTTCCATCGCGCCATAAAGGAAGTCGGGCACTAGAATTTGATCGTATTTCTTAAAGGGATAAGGAATACCAAAGTAATTATCGAAAAAAGTTAACCCTTGTTTTGTATAGGTAAACCAATCTTGCTCCGTGACTTGATTAGCAACGGATTGACGGGCGAACAGGCGCATAGGATAGCGGCCTGAGTTGTCTTGCCACATGTGATAAGGGCCCGCGTGCATCGAAAAGTTATATGGGCTTAGCTTAGGTGTTTGTGGGAAAGTCCAACGATTGTAAGCACCTGCTGGGGTGATTTGGCTTTCACGCATCGAGCTAATGACTTGCCAGTCTTTGGGCGCTGTTACCGTAATTTGATAGTTAGCCTTGAGATCCGGTTGGTCGAATACTGCGAACATCTGCTGAGCTGCAGCGGGTTCAAAATGAGAGTAGAGGTAGACCTTGCCATCGATTGGATCTTTAAAACGGTGTAAACCTTCACCATTGGTGCTGTGGGCACGGCTAAATTGCACTTCAATGGTATTTTCGCCTGAGGTGAGCAAACGCGTATTTAAGCTGATGTAAGCGCCATTGTAATTGGGGTATATGGCGGTACCGTTGATGATAAAGCGTTTTATCTGCGCCTTGTTTAAATCTAAGCTCAGTTGTTTTGGCACTTCACTTAATTGAAATGTCACTTTGGAGGTGGCGGAAAACTCGGCATCCCCTGTGAGCTGAAAATCCAAGTCATAGTGAATATCGGAGATGACCTGCGAGCGAAGCGCAGCCTGATATTGGCTAATATAAGCGCTAGCATCACGTGGACCCGTATTGAGTGTACTTTGGGTTGCACACGACATTAATGTGCCGCAGGTAAGGGCAACGAGACTGGCTTTAAACAAGTTCACAACTTAAATCCTTCAACGATTTGTTTTGTTTTCTGCTTGGATGTTTGCATTCAATATCGTGTGTGTAGGTTTGCCTTTGTGGCAAATTATCCCTCGCGCCAGCGCCAATTTTGAGCATCATCATCGCAGTGTATTTTGGCCGAGTACACTACCTTATTTACCTTGGATTACCAATGTTAAAAATGTAAAAAAAAGCCAGCGTTAACGCTGGCTTCTTGAGATTACTGTTTGGCAGAATTAAGTGCCAATAGGACAATTACATGCCTAAGAAAGACTTAGACTTCATCTTACGGATTTCTTTTTCATCAGACCATTCGATAAGGCCTGTTTCTAAATCCATTAAACGCATTGTCATCTTATAGTAGACGTCTTTAGTGCTACCTTCTTGCTTCACTATGCTAGATAAATTGCCATATAACATGTATTGAGCGCCAATTTGACGACCAAACTTGATGGCGGTTGATGGGTCAACCATGCCAGTGTTATTTTGGTAATCCAGTTGTTTACGGACTGAATCTACTTTAGTCATGTCGATAAAACGGAACTTGCCTGAGCGCAATAATTTGTTACTGATAGAGTCAGTGACAGACTCAGTGTCGATATGTTCTGAGGTTTTGTTTTTGATGCTATCAACAAATAAAATCGGGCGGTCATTGGCTGTTATTGCCACGATAGGAGGGAAAGTCATCATGCTATCCACCATCTTGGCTGCAATAGCTTGTAGATCCGTCGAGCCAAAGTTCTCATTGACGGTTTCAACTTCTGTGGCATCGCCATATTCGACTTTAGATTGACATGCAGCTAGACCCATAACGGCAGCCAGTACAAAAATCAGTTTAAATTGTTTCATAGTCAGTTCCATTTTGTGATTGTATAAACTTAATGACACACGTCTTATTCAAATACCACAACCGCTAGGCTAAATGATTATTGAATAAATTCGGGTGTAATTACCAGTATCAATTGCCCAGACTAAGGTGGTTTTGCCTGCTGCAACATCAATTTTAGCCGGTGGCGCTTTGTCTAACTGCAAAGTGTATTCACCTGCACTCAAATAACGCCGCCCGATCTGTGCTTGTTTAGGGAGCGTCAGCCAACTACGACGATCCGCTTGTTCTGTTACTACGTTAAAAATCTGCATCGCAATGCTGCCAATATCGGCCGCATTGTTCCCTGGTTTACCACTCTTCTCAATCTGATAGGCCATCTCAGATTTAGCATAGACCCTAGCGACTTGACGAACTAGCGTCGCGGGCAGATCTTCCTTGAGTGCTGTGATGGCTAAGGCATCGATATTGGTAATAGGTTCAGTTTTCAGCACTGTACCTAAACCTTGCACTTGCGTCTCTGGCACAAAAGTATTGTTTGGCATGTAGGTAGCGAGTGACACTGTCTGCCAGTTACCATGGATAGTAAAAGGTACCGTGAGAGCTTGTTTTGCTGGCACAAAGCCGCGCTCGACCATCAAAATTACTTGGCCATCTTTGGGGTTGGGCAATTTAGCATCGCCCCAACGGCGCTTAAACTCATCATACTGTGGCATGCCGAGTTGCTTGGCGAGGCGGACCAGATCTTGCTGTAAATAGGTGTTATCTGGAGTGATTTGTGCTGCTTTACGATAATCGATATAGGCATCGTTCGGCTCACCCAGCACTTCGTGCAGTACGCCAGTGGTGTAATAACTGTAAGCGTTTAAGAAAGAACTGGTGACTGTGCCCGCGGCTTGTCCTAGTTTGTTAACTTCGGCATCTATGGTGCCGTTTGCCATGGCTTGAACTGACTTTTGTGATTTTTGATAGCGTTCTTGCTCGCTGCTCTGTAGTTCGTTACTGCGACGAACTTCGACTAGAGCCCCCTGATAGTCGCCACTAAACAAATAGTTAAGAGCTTGGTATTGGTGCAGCATAATGCGTTCATACCCAGGGCCCCGGTACGGAATCGCATTGTCGTTTAACACTAAGCTGCTGGCTGTTGCGCCAATGTCACTAACGCTGACTTTGGCCTTATCATCAAAGGCGGTATAAGCATCTACTGCTTGCTGATAATATTTTTTACTGGCAGCAAAATCGCCGGCGACTTGAGCAATTCGTCCCGCTTCTTGGGCATAGAGTAAGCCGTCATTGCCATTGATATTGCTGGCAAGTTTGTCGATATCAGCCATGGGAGTCGCACTATTAAGCTCTTGTTTGAGTGGTTCAATCTGCGCAGGATAATTAATGAAAATACTGTTATAAGCGCAGCCAGATAAGTTTAAAACCAATCCCATTGCAAAGGTTGGTGCAATAAATGCGCGAGAAAAAGGTGTAACGAAGGACAGTTTCATTATTGCGCTTCACCTTTTTTGATGGATTGGGCTGAAATCGCCTGAGTCTGTTCTGGCATAAGTGAACGCTCGAGTAATGTGATCCCTTGAAGGTGATCAAATTCATGTTGAAAAATCCGTGCAATAAAGCCCGTTAATTCAGTTTGTTGCCACTCGCCTTGTAAATTTTGATAGCGTACTTCAATGGCTTGATGTCTTTGTATCGTAAATCTTTGCCCCGGTACAGATAAGCAGCCTTCTTCTCCGCTGACCAACTCGCTTGATGCATTAATGATTTGCGGATTAACCACGACCACAGGCGACATATTAGGCGCGTCGGGATAACGCTCATTAGGGCGAGAAGCCATAATAAATAAGGCTAAAGGGCTGTGAACTTGGGGGGCTGCGATACCAACTCCATTGGCAGCGTCCATGCTGGCAGACATTTGCTCGGCAAGATGCACGAGCTCGGCATCGAAATGGTGCACTGTGATTGCAGTCTGCCTTAGAATGGGTTCACCCACTAACGCTATGGGTAATAGAGTTGGGGTTTCTTTTGGCATTAAATGTTTAAACATCGCATTCCCTGGATATTTTGCAGTAACTGTTTTTTAATCAAAGTTAACATCTAAAGCGTCAGTGTTAATAATGTGGTGGTGGCGTTTCTTCAGCCTGAGTCGCCATATTACTCGGTTCCATGTCCTGCAACTTACCAATTAACATGTGAATTTGGTGTTGCTGGTGAGCCACCAGTCGATTTAATTTGATGACCTCTTGGTTTAATTCTTCGACTGTGAGCTCTTGAAAAGCCAATTTGGTTTCTAGATCTTCAATCTGTGCTTGTACGCCTTGCATGGCTAACCTCTATTTCTGCCAAGTTTCAACTAAGCCTTGGCTACTGATACTAACGACTTTATTGGTATCTCGAATTGCCACAGAGTATACAACGGCTCCTCGATTTTGGCTGTTTTTAGTGAGTGCAACCTGCCATTTTTCAATTTGTTTACCCGAGTCACGTTGCCAGAGTATAACTTCCCGCGCTGGCGTACCTGTTAATATCTGGCTGTCTTGTTTGATAAACCTCACCGCTGAAAAGTTCATTTGACGACGGGTAATATCCAGCTTGTTTAATAGCTTACCGCTTGTGTTATCCCAGATCTTTGCTTCATCTGTGCTGCCATTGGTAAAACTTAAACTACCACTGTCGTTGAGTGCCACTTTGGTTATACGGCTGCCGAGTGTCCACGTATGAAGCGGTTGGCCAGTTTGTGCCTGCCAGAGAATCGCCTGCATATCATTTGACCCCGTTAATGCTAATCGGCCATCAGCAGAGAGGGCAACACTATTGACGCGCTCTTTATGTCCAAGAAATTTGATTAAGGCAGATTTTTCGGCATTAAGCGACATGACTGAACCATCATTTAAACCAATAAGTAGTGCGCCATTATCGGCTACCGCGACACTTTCACCGGATGAAGGTAAGGACCACCAGCCCAAAGACTTACCGTCGGCTATTTTCCACATAGCAACTGAATCTCTGCTTAACGATGCTGCAAATATCCCGTTGGGAGAAATCGCTGTACCTGTGACGCCAGTATTAATATCGCCATGTATCCATTGGTATTTGAGGGTGTGGGTACTGAGATCCCAGCATTGAACTCCACTACTTTGAGTGGCAACTAAGGCGAATTGCCCATTACTTGATAGGCTCGCGCTATAGCTGGGCTCTGTTGTGAGAACACTGATATCTTCTGCTTTGGGGTGGCAAGCGATTAGAAAAACTGTGCAAATTACCAGCAGTAGATTTTTCTTCATGAACTTGCTCCCTAAGTTGTTGTCTTTAGACTTGATCAAGTGACATTAATCACTGTTAACCCATAAAGAATCTAGTTGGTATAACCGAGATAACTAGTATAAAGTTGTCACGCTTAGGTTATTGTAACCGCTTGAGGATGCTGAGGAAGCTTTAATGAAATCGATTTATAAATTATCGTTAGTTGCATTGGCTATTATTGGCCTATCTGCTTGTAATCAAGAAGAAAAAGCAGCTACGAGTACAAATGTTGAATTAACGACTGAAGCTCAAAAAGAAGCTTACAGTGTAGGCGCTTCAATCGGTCGTTATATGTCTGGCCATATCAAAGAGCAAGAAGAATTAGGCCTGCCAGTTGATCGCACTCTGATCGTCACTGGTTTCACTAATGGTCTGAATGACCAATTAAGTTTAACCGAAGAAGAAATGCAAACCATTCTTCAAGGTCTAGATAAAAAGTTAAACGATAAACGTCAGGAACAAGCAACAGCGATTTCTGCGAAAAATATCGAAGATGGTAAAAAATTCCTTGAAGAAAACAAGGTTAAGCCTGGTGTAGTGACAACTGAGTCTGGCTTACAATATGAAGTATTAACTCCAGGCACGGGTGAAAAGCCTGCCGCAGAAGACACTGTAGAAGTGGATTATGTCGGTACTTTACTTGATGGTACTGAGTTTGATAGTTCTTATAAACGCGGCGAAGCGGCTAAGTTCCCTTTGAATCGCGTTATTCCAGGTTGGACTGAAGGCGTGCAATTAATGCCTGTTGGCGCTAAGTACAAGTTTGTGATCCCATCGGAATTAGCCTATGGCGTACGTGATACTGGTACTATTCCACCAAACTCTACGTTGATTTTCGAAGTTGAGTTGAAATCAATCGAGAAAGCTTCTGCGGCGCCAGTAGCTGAACCTGCTAAAAAGTAATTGATTAGCTGCGACGTGTAATACGCCGCGATTGAAAATACCGCTCCTAAATGAGCGGTATTTTTTTGTCTGTAAAATTCGCATTATTGTTTTAATATTTAGCTCACTATCTTACAGCCATTGGTTCTCAGACTGGCTCTATGTTTCATTTTTATACCCATTATCAACATTAATCTGCTGCAATAACCAAGGGTATAAATCATCCACTTTAGCAGTTTGACTGTTATGTTTATTTCAAAATAATGAATGCTAAATTAAGTTTTAATTATATCCATTACCTTTTAAGGACCCGTGTTCCTTATATTTTATTGGGTATTGCATACCGAATAATATCATCAAAATATCACATTAAAATATTGATTGTTATTTAAGCAGGATGCCAAATGCTTTGAGCTTATGTGTATTGCTCTTACTGTTTGTTTTTACATGGCTAATACTTTTGATTTACCATCCTGTTCTGTTAGGTGAACAGTGAGGTGTCTATAATTAGTTACTCATCAATGTGTTACATTGGCAATGTGCGATCTTGCCCTCTTTTTTTACGCATTCAACTCTGAAATAATCCGCTCGCACGTTAATAGAAGTTAGCGGCAATATTATAATAATGGGGTTGATGATATGGATAATGTTAATAAATTAACGGCTATTTCTTTAGCTGTTGCAGCGGCTTTGCCTATGATGGCAAGCGCAGATGTGATGATCACCGAATATGTTGAAGGTAGCTCAAATAATAAAGCGATTGAACTGTATAACAGCGGCGATACGGCAATTGATCTCGCGGGTTATAAACTGGTTCGTTATAAAGATGGTGCTACTGTTGCGTCGGATATGGTGGCTTTAGGTGGTCAAACTATTGCGGCAAAATCGACAAAAGTTATTTTAAATACTAGCGGTACTATTACTGTTGCTCAAGGGGTTGATAGTTACTCTGGTAGTTTAAGTTTTAATGGCGGTGATGCGGTTGCCTTAATGAAAGATGATGCAGTCATCGATATTATTGGTGATGTGCCGACGCCAACGGGTTGGGGATTAGACGTTACCTTAAAACGTAAATTAGATGCGTTAGTGGCGAATACAGTATTTAATGCCGCCCAGTGGGAACAATTACCTAAAGATACCTTCTCTGGTTTAGGTTCTCTAGAAACGCCTGCTGAGCCAGAAGTGCCGCTCTTTAGCTGTACTGGCGCTAAAATTGTGCCTATTTATCAAGTACAAGGTGCGGGCGAGTCGAGCCCATTTGTACCAGCAGGGGCATTCGAATCTGAAGCCGAAGTGACTGTGCGTGGCGTAGTGACTGCCCGTGGTGAAAGCTTGTTTAAAGGTTTTTACTTACAAGAAGTTAAGGGTGATAACTCACCGTATACCTCTGATGGTGTATTTGTATTCTTAGGTGAAGCTGCACCTGAAGCGATTCAACCAGGGGTTGAAGTGTGTGTGCAGGGTAAAGTGAAAGAATACTTTGGCCTAACTCAAATCGATATTAAAGCCGATAAGAAATTTGATGTTGGCGCTAAGGGTGAAGTCCCTGTTGCCGCACCTTTCTATGTGGCCGATGGCGAAACCTTAGCGCAAGCATTAGAGCGCTATGAAGGCATGAATGTGGCCTTAGATGCGGGCAGCGATCTTAAAATCAGCCGCACCTTCAGCTTCGACTATGCGGGTAGTCGCAATAACATGCTAGTGTCATATCAAGCACCTTTGATGAAGCCGACACAGCTGTATCCAGCGCTTTCTGCTGAAGCAACGGCATTAGTTAAATCTAACCGCGAAAACCAACTCTTTATCGAATCCGATTACAAGCCTGCCAATGGTGTTATTCCATACTTCCCTGATTTCAATGTGGAAACGGGTTACATCCGTGTTGGCGATCAACTGACTAACCTGCAAGGTGTGATTGGTTACAGCTACGGCGCTTATCGTTTAGTGGCGACTAATACTATTACAGCGGGTGATTTTATCCGTGGTGACGATAGAACCGAAGCCCCAAGTGTTGCAACTAAGGGAGATCTGCGCGTGGCTAGCTTTAACGTGCTGAACTTCTTTAACGATGTTGATGGTGGCGATACCAATCCATCAGGCAGTAACCGTGGCGCCCTAACGCTGGAAGAAATGGTGCTACAACGTACTAAAATCGTTAGCGCTATTACCGCCATGAACGCCGATATCGTCGGTTTGATGGAAATTGCTAACAACGGTTTTGGTGAGAAGAGTGCGATTAAGGATTTAGTCGATGCACTAAATGACAAGCAGACGCCTGAAAACGCCTATAGCTTTGTTGAAATCACCGATGCTGATAAGTATGACGGCAAGTACTTTGGCACAGATGCGATTACTGTCGGCATGTTATACCGTGGTGGTAAAGTGGCTTTAGCGGGGGCAGCACAAGTTATCGGTACTCCAGAACAGCACGCCAGTGCTGGCAGCGTGACTCGCACAAAAGATGGCAAAACTGAGACTAACCCTGGCAATGATGCTTATCAACGTCACAGCTTAGCGCAAACCTTTAAAATCCATGATGAGTCTCTGACCGTAGTCGTTAACCATTTGAAATCTAAAGGCTCAGGCTGTTTAGAAGATTGGGCTAACTTCGAAGAGTCAGTTGATCCGGCCGATCAACAGGGCAAGTGTAATGCTTTCCGCGTATCTGCAGCCAAAGTCTTGGGTGAAACGCTAAAAGACGTGAAAGGCGACTTACTGATCATCGGTGATATGAATGCCTATGGTATGGAGGATCCTATCCGTGTACTAACCGACTTCGATGCGAGCAAGTCAGAGCGTGACATCCTGACCGCTTCGTGGACGACGCTCGACGGCAAAGTGTTTGAACGCCAAGGCAGCAAGATTGAAAAAGGTTATGGCTTTATCAACTTGAACACGAAAGCCCACGGTGCAAGCACTTTCTCTTATAGCTATAACGGCGAGTTAGGTAACTTAGATCATGCTTTAGCCAATGCTAGCTTAGCCAAACGTTTAGTGGATATTGAAGATTGGCATATCAACTCAGTGGAATCTAGCCTGTTTGAATACGGTAAGAAGTTCTCTGGTGATCTGGCTAAATCTGAAAATGCTTTTTCTGCATCGGATCATGATCCTGTGATTGTTGCTTTAAGTTATCCTGCGCCAGTAGTGCCGCCAAAACCTGAGCCAAAGCCTAAAGATGATGGCGGTGCTTTAGGTTATTTAGGTTTAGCACTGATGTCCTTGTTTGGTTTGCAGCGTCGTCGCCGTTAACCTGTATATGGGGTTAACTCACAAGTGCAATTTGTGAGCTAGACTGAAACAAAGGGATGGTTAACCATCCCTTTTTTATCTCTTTTTTTCAGTTTTTATTAGGAGTGAGTATGGATACCACCTCAAATCCGCTGAAAACCATGAATATCAAGGCGCCACTGTGGTTTTACTTTGTCGCAACGCTCAGTTTGTTGTGGAATATCATGGGGCTGATGGCTTTTGTTATGCAAATGACTATGACGCCAGATGCACTGGCACAGATGAGCCCAGATCAAATTACACTCTATGAAACAACGCCAATTTGGATTGATGCTGTGTTTGGCTTTGCCGTAGTTTCAGGGGTTCTAGGATGTCTATTATTGTTATTCAGAAAATTAATTGCTTATAAAGTGTTGGTCGCCTCGCTTATCGCTATTTTGTTGCAAATGACCTATGTATTTTGCATTCAGCAAGCGGCTGTGGTGCTAGGAGCCGACGCGTTAATTATGCCAAGTGTAGTCGTGGTGTGGGGATTATTTCTTGTCTGGTTTAGTCAGCTAAGTACCACTAAATCTTGGTTAGTTTGAGCCTTATTTTTGCCGATATAGATGTGACTAGCTGAGAGTAAACTAGTTGAACTTCATCCACTTCACAGTAAACTGCTGATTGGTTTTATTGACTAGGAAGTTGCAATGAGTATTTGGTTTAGAGCTGTAACGTTAGAGGATTGCGCGCGTTTAGACGCCGGTATGGGTGGCAAAGGCACCTTGATGCAGACTTTAGGAATTGAGATCAGTGAGATTGGCGACGATTACATGAAGGCCACTATGCCAGCCAGTCCGGCGGTGCATAACCCTTTGGGCATAGTGCATGGTGGCGCGAATGTCGCGCTTGCTGAAACCGTTGCTAGCTATGCGGCAAATTTCGCGGTGGATTTTGAGCAGTACTATTGTGTCGGTCAAGAAATTAACGCTAACCACTTACGGGCTTCCCGTAATGGGGTATTAACCGCCACGGCTAAGCCTATCCACTTAGGGAAGCGCAGCTCTGTATGGGAGATTTTAATCCACAACAGTGCGGGTGAACTGACTTGTATTTCACGGATGACGGCGGCTGTCGTTAAACGCTAAATGCAATGAGCCAGCTTATTACCTGTGGTGTGATTGGCGTATCAATCGTTTGATTTAAATAATATATAGATAAGGATTGGATATGGATAACGCTACAATTTGGGAATGGGTTGGTTATTTAGCTTCAGTGGTCGTTGCAATATCACTGATGATGTCAAACATTAAGAAACTGCGCTGGTGGAATCTCATTGGTGCGGCTTTATTTGTGGCCTACGGTGTGGCAATTGGGGCTTATCCTGTTGCCTTAGTTAACTTTTTTATCGTGCTGATTGATACTTATTATTTGGTTAAGCTTTATCGTGAAGCTGACTTATCCAGCAGTTAATGGTGTATCAGCTTAACTCCGCTTTCTCGCACCGCACTTCGCTCCATTGTCCTGAGCAGCTATTTGGTTTTTCAACAGCATCTTAAGTGATGTGAGCGGACCATTGGCTGTGAGTCCGTGTAATTCATTAACTGTCTTGCCAAACCCATTCTTAATCTTTTTTTTAGATTATGAAAATCTAGTTTAATCGTTTTATTCTAAAGTGGTAATTCTCTATTCTTGCTCCATCGACAACACGTCGCAGCCAAGGAGATAAACCATGGCCACCATTTACGATTTAATTGAAACCTGGTTAACCAGCAATCAAGACTAAGGAGCAGGGCATGAGTCAACAACATCAAACAAGTCAGTACTTAACGAGCCAAAACGGTGCCCCAGTGGCCGATGATCAAAACTCACTGTCGGCGGGTGAACGTGGTCCTTTGCTATTACAAGATTGGCATTTAATTGAAAAGTTAGCCCATTTCAACCGTGAGCGTATTCCTGAACGTATCGTGCATGCCAAAGGTACAGGGGTTTACGGCACATTTACGCTGACTAAAGATTTAAGCGATTACACCATTGCTGACCATTTCAATGGTGTTGGTAAGCAAACCGAAACCTTTATTCGTTTCTCAACCGTAGGTGGAGAAATGGGTTCTGCCGACGCAGAGCGCGATCCACGTGGCTTTGGTTTACGTTTTTATACTGCCCGTGGTAATCACGATATCGTGGGTAACAATACGCCGACCTTTTTCTTGCGAGATGGGATTAAGTTTCCAGACTTTATTCATACGCAAAAGCGTAATCCTAAGACAAACTTAAAAGATCCGCAGGCTATGTGGGACTTTTGGTCATTGAATCCTGAAGCTATGCATCAAGTAACCATTTTGATGTCGGATCGTGGTATTCCGGCGAACTACCGTCAAATGCATGGTTATGGTTCACACACTTTCTCGCTGTGGAATGCCAAGGGCGAGCGTTTCTGGGTGAAGTTCCACTTTAAATCGCAGCAAGGCGTGGTCAACTTAACTAATGAACAGGCTGATAAATTAAAAGGGATTGATCCCGATTCATCACAGCGCGATATGGTGGTTGCTATTACTGATGGAAACTTCCCGCGTTGGACGGTTAATGTGCAGATTATGCCTGAGGCAGATGCCAATACTTACCATATCAATCCATTTGATTTAACTAAGGTTTGGCCGCATAGCGACTATCCATTACTTGAGATTGGTGTATTAGAACTGAATCGTCTGCCACAAAACTACTTTGCTGAAGTTGAGCAAGTGGCATTGGCACCTAGTAATTTGGTCCCAGGCGTCGGGGCTTCACCAGACAAGATGTTACAAGCGCGTTTATTTGCCTACGCCGATGCGCAGCGTTACCGCATTGGTGCTAACTACAACCAATTGCCAGTGAATTGCCCGCATGCCGCTAAGGCAAATCACCATCAACGTGCAGGTGCGATGGCGGGTACACAATGTCCTTATCATGGCAGTCAAACTGGTGGCGACGCTTCGGCAAACTATGGCCCGAACAGCACTGCTGATGCCTTGGTTGAGCCAGTAAACTTTAGCGAACCACCATTGCGTTTAGAAGGTGAAGCGGCGCGTTACAGTCGTTATAACCAAGACGATTATACCCAAGCGGGTAATTTGTATCGCATCTTCTCTGAAGCTGAGAAAGCGCGCCTAGTGGCAACAATTTCGGGTTCATTAAGTCAAGCGAGTTTAGATGTGCAGCAACGTATGGTGGCGCATTTTACTCAAGCCGATGCGGATTACGGACAACGTATTAAACTGGCATTAGGTCTTTAAACTATTGCTGTTGCGAATGTTTGAATAATAGTAGAAACGATAAAACTGAGTAGAAAGCCTCTACTCAGTTTTTATTATCAGCGACAATAATATTAACATTCTCGTTAATGTGCTCTTAGGCCGCGATGAGTGCCGCGTTAGGGCTATTTAGCTGCTTTAACAATCCAAATGCTTGCTGCATTTTATCCTCGGTTACGATAAATCCTATAAATGTTTCATCCACGTCGAATGCTTTAATACTGCTTCCTTGAGCATCAATATCGACTTGCCAGCGATGGACGCCATTCACTGTTATACCGCTGAGTTGCATAGGTAACAGTGGCGTTTTCACTTTAATGAGCATGGCGGGAAAATTCACTGCTGTCGGTTGGTTCAGTAATGTGTTCGCCAGCGCATTGGCGCTCAGTAACGCAGGTTGCAAATAGGCCCTATTTTGGCCGTTGATTTGGGCGCAATCACCTAGCGCATAAATATGGGCATCGTTGGTTTGTAAGTATTCGTTAACGACGATACCTTTATTGACCTCTAGCCCCGCATGCTGGGCAAGTTGGCTGTTAGGGAGAAGTCCCGCTGCACAGATAACCGCATCACAAATAAACCGCTGGTCATTATCTAGGCACACAGAGATACTGCCATCTTGGTGTTGCAGTTGGCTGACTCGGGTTTGCAATTGCACTGTGACGTTATGCTGCGTTAGTACAGCGGTCAGTTTGTGGTTTAACATTTCGGGTAGCATATTCGGCATTAAGCTCGCTTGTGGATCGACCAAAAACACTTGCTTACCTGCAGTTGCTAAGTCCATTGCCAATTCAACTCCGACCAAACCAGCACCGATAACCAGTACTCTCCTCGCGCCATGGATGTCTGCTTCGCAGGCCTGATATTCTATTAAGCTGTTAACTGTGTGGATGATATCGACGCCATCTCCCTCTATAGGTGGAATAAAGGGTCGTGCACCCGTGGCAAGCACTAATTTTTTGTACACAATTTCGCGTCCTTGATGGCAACAGACTACCTGACGAACTTTATCTATTTTTATGACTTCACAGTGATTTATTACATCAATTTGTTGCTCATGTGCAAATTCAGTCGCGGTCAATTTTATGAGGTCTGACGCCATTTTTTTATGGCTAAACACATGGCTTAAATCTGGTTTATGGTATTCGTCACCAGAGTCGGCTGTGATAACTGTAATCGGTTGTTCGCGGTTTAAACGTCGCAGTGTTTTGACTAGCTGATATGCCGCGAATCCACTGCCGATAATGACGATAGGTTTAGACATTAGTCACCTCATTTTTTATGACAGCGAAAACGCTTTTACCTAGGCCACATTCGGGACAGAGGAAGTCTTCGGCCACTTGAGTCCAAGGTGTGCCAGCAATGACATCTTGATTAGGTTCTCCTTTTTCAGGGTCGTAAATCCATTGGCAAACAGTGCAAATCATTGATTGTGTATCATTTAATTCGCACGCTTTTGTTGCAATCGGTGCTGTCACAGGGACGTTATTAGTAGCAGTATTTTCAGCTGTTTGACTGGCCGTGGTGGCTTGGCTAGGTTTTGACATGACTTGATTAATGATAGAGCGACTATTAGCGCTATCAAGGGGCCGCAATGCCCATTCTCGCGCGATTCGCTGGCCGTGCTGACGGCATTCTTGCATCGCATCTCGATCGGGACGCCATTTGACTTTTAATCCCACCGAGGTTTCAAAACCAGCATCCATCAAACGAGTGTGAATTCTATCGACTGCGCCGCCATTCCAGCCATAACTACCAAAAGCTGCCGCCTTTTTATTGCGAAAACGCAGGCCCGTGATTTCTTCAAGCATGGCGGCAATTTTAGGCATCATCACATTATTCATGGTGGATGAGCCGACTAAAATACCTTTTGACCTAAATGCCTGTGCAAGGATTTCGTTTTTATCATGACGTGCGACGTTATACACTTTTACCGCTACATTGGGGTCAACATCATGGATACCTTGAGCAATACCGTCGGCCATCATGCGAGTATTATTGGACATAGAGTCGTAGAAAATCGTGATGCGGTCTTCTTGATAAGCGTCGGCCCAAGCTAAATATTGGTGAATAATTTGGGCAGGATTATCACGCCACACAATGCCGTGTGAAGTTGCGATCATATCTACAGGTAAATTAAAGCTTAATACTTCGTGAATTTTAGCCGTCACTAGGCTGCTAAAGGGCGTTAAAATGTTTGAGTAGTACCGTAGGCATTGTTCCATTAATTCATTTTGATCAACCTCATCATTGAATAAATGTTCGTCGCAATAGTGTTGGCCAAAGGCATCGTTACTGAATAAAACCGCATCTTCGGTGAGGTATGTCATCATGCTATCTGGCCAATGCAACATAGGTGCTTCGATAAATATCAGTTGCTTACCATTGCCTATCGCTAAACTATCCCCTGTCTTTACGGTAATGAAATTCCATTCTGGGTGGTGGTGATGTCCTACAATGGAGTCGACCGCATTTTCACTGCAGTAAATTGGAGTGTTAGGAATTTTGGCCATTAATGCAGTCAGGGCGCCTGAGTGGTCTTCCTCTGCATGGTTCATCACAATATAGTCTATGTCGGTTAAATTAATTTCAGCTTCAAGATTTTGTAAGAATTGCTGGCTAAACCGATGATCAACTGTATCTATTAACACGGTTTTTTCTTCACGGATAAGGTAGCTATTGTAGCTTGTGCCTTTAGTTATCTTGTACTCAGTACCATGAAAATCTTGCACTTCCCAATCGCGTTGACCCACCCAGTGGATATTGTTTTTTACATGAATAGTCATAAATACACCTGTGATAATTAATAATGAATGCGCTACGTAAATCTTGCTTATTTAGTTAAATCTCTTATTGCACTCACTATGCCAACATTCTAAGGTGTTGATTTTTATTTGTATTAATGTATTTCAACATTTGAAATTACTTACTGGTGTCATAATGACAATTTGATATTGGTCAAATTGACATTACACTATTGTCAATATGACTTTATTTGACTGTGGATGTGCTATGAGTGCCCATGCTGATTTAACTCAGTTAGCCTTAGATTTGACTGTCGGCGTGTCGACGCAAGACAGGTTTGAGCGTTTGTTGGCAGTGGTCAGGCGGCGTGTCAATTGTGATGCTGCGGCATTATTGGCATTTCGGGAGCAGCAATTTGTCCCCTTGGCGATAGATGGGCTCTTTGCCGAAGTGTTAGGGCGGCGCTTTCAAATTAGTGAACATCCGAGATTAGAGGCTATCGCCCGTGCTGGCGATGTGGTTCGTTTCCCGGCCGACAGTGAACTTCCTGATCCGTATGATGGTTTAATTCCACATCATAGTGCGAACTTACATGTACATGCTTGCATTGGTTTACCACTAATCGCGAACGATCGCTTAATTGGGGCGCTCACCATTGATGGTTTCAACCCTCATCAGTTTGATGGTTTTAGTGATAGCGAGTTGCGTGTGATCAGCGCACTGGCCGCAGCCAGTCTTAATACTGCGTTATTGATGCAACAGCTAGAATCCCAAGTTGTTGAAGTTTCCAATGGCACTGAGGTGCTCAATCGTCCTGCTAGTCAGCAGGAGATCATAGGGCAATCCACACAGATCCAATCGCTAAAGCAGCAGATAAGTGCCGTGGCAGGCACTGACTTATCGGTATTAATTACCGGCGAAACTGGCGTGGGTAAGGAGTTAGTGGCCGCGGCGATACATAATCAATCGACCAGAGCCGATAAATCACTTATCTATTTGAACTGCGCTGCATTGCCTGAGTCCGTCGCCGAAAGCGAGTTATTTGGGCATGTAAAAGGGGCATTTACGGGGGCAATCAGTCATAGGCAAGGCAAGTTTGAACTCGCTGACAAGGGGACCTTGTTTTTAGATGAAATCGGGGAGCTTCCCTTGGGGCTGCAAGCTAAGTTATTGAGGGTTTTACAATACGGTGAATTACAGCGAGTGGGCAGTGATAAGAGCCTAAAAGTTAATACTCGGATTATTGCCGCCACTAATCGAATTTTGCACCAAGAGGCAACGGAAGGGCGTTTTCGTTTCGACCTTTACCATAGGTTGAGCGTGTTTCCTATCCACGTAGCACCATTAAGAGAGCGTGGGCAAGATATTGTCATGCTGACAGGTTTTTTTCTTGAACGTTGTAAAGCGAAGTTAGGACTCACCCATATCAATATCACACCCGCAGCACAGCAGTTATTAGAGCAATACACGTGGCCGGGTAATGTGCGTGAGCTAGAGCATTCGATACACAGGGCTGCGGTGTTGGCGAAAGCCGAGCTAAAAACGGCTTACATCAGCTTAAGTAATAAACATTTTCAGCTCGATTCTTTGATGAATCAAGCACACAAAACAGTCGACGAAGATAGGCCATCAGATGCCGCAACGCCAGCCAGTGAATTAGCATTTAGGTCTGAGTCGGCCTGTCGTGAGGGACAATCGCAAGATAATTCCAGTGTTATGCTGGGGCTTAAGGCTGCGACTGAGAGATATCAGCGTCAACTTATTCGTCAAGTTTTAGCCGCGAATCAACAAAATTGGGCTGCGTGTGCAAGAATATTGCAAATCGATACAGGTAATTTGCACCGACTTGCAAAACGGTTAGGTTTAAAAGAATAAAATATTGCGTGAAGAGATTTTATTCTGCAGCAAAACCCCAGCCTCGATTCTTAGAAGAACAGTGTTGCTACGCCTAAGAGTGCGAACAATACGGCGCAGCCACGGTGTATCCACAACATAGGTAATTTTTCGGCGCTGAAGTGGCCTGCGATTACTACGGGTACGTTAGCAAGCAGCATGCCTAAGGTTGTGCCTGCAACCACCATAGTTAATGAATCGTATTTTGCGGCTAATACCACAGTTGCGATTTGTGTTTTATCCCCCATTTCGGCGATAAAAAACAGGATAAAAGTGGCGAGAAAGGGGCCCATTTTATAGAAACGGCTCTCTTCTGCATCGACTTTATCGGGGATTAACACCCAAAGAGCGATTGCAAAGAAGGACGCAGCCACTAAATAACGTGCCAGATCTGGGCTTACCCAGTTAATCGCCCATTGGCCAATCCAAGCTGCGGCAAAATGGTTAAATAATGTCGACAGCAAAATACCTAGAATAATGGCGGTTTTATTTTTAAATCTTGCTGCGAGGATTAGTGCAAGTAATTGAGTTTTATCACCAATTTCGGCGATAGCAACCGTAAAGGTTGAGGCAAGTAGGGCTTCCAAGTGTGATCCTTTAGGGGTGGTTATGACATAAGCACAATAAACCGTCCACCCCTAGGTGCAGTCATTGTGCTCAGGTCTTGCTGGGCAAATCTATGATTTGCTGTGAACACCATGGCATGTTGCCAAGTATGTTGATGTTCACCCTAGATGACGATGGCTCGAAATCCAGTTAGCTACTCCCCCGAAGCGAGGTGGGCATTATACCTAGGTAAGATTTAGTTTCAAGCACGAGTTTATAACAGTAGGTGCTGATAAATGTTTGACGGGTGTCAGAAAAATACCGATCCACATTCTGTAACTTAATGAATATAAATGAATTATTTTTTGACAACGTTGTCTTTTGTTGCTAATTTAGCCAAGTCATTTCTACTTGGTTACATACTGTTAACTCGTAGTGACTCAATGATAACGACTGTATTTGGCAAACTAATTGAAAAGTTAGGACGCAAAGCTTCCGGTCTAAGGTTGTAAATGGATTTTTTAGTGAACTAAGATAGCGGAGTTGCCGCAGAATTCGATTTCTGTGAAAGATAAACGACTGCTGTTTAATGCTGTTGTTTGCCCAAATACCACTTTTATATCTAAGCCTATCATTATGTTTAGGATGATAGGCAATCAATGGAGTGCATTAAAGTGGCAAATCCTACTGTTTTTTCCCCTATTTCTAAATTGAGTTTATTGGCCGCGGCAGTAATGGCGACGAATGCGTTTGTGAGTATCTCTGCGCAGGCGCACGGTTATGTTGTGGCACCTGAATCGCGTTCATATGCCTGTAAAACAGGTAAAAATGCCAATTGTGGCGCGGTGCAATGGGAGCCGCAAAGTGTTGAGGGGCCATCGGGTTTTCCTGAATCAGGTCCTGCTGATGGCAAACTGGCGAGTGCTGGCAATGGTGCTTTTTCACCTTTGGATGAACAAAGTCCGAGCCGTTGGGCAAAGACGGATATTAAAGCGGGCTGGAATAAGTTCAGTTGGCAGTTCACAGCAAACCATGTCACCCGTAATTGGCGTTACTATTTAACTCGCCAAGATTGGAACCCAAACCAAGCTTTGAGCCGAGCGAGCTTTGACTTAGCCCCCTTTTGCGTAGTTGATGGTGGTATGGAACAGCCGCCTAAGTTAGTGACCCATGACTGCTACGTGCCAGAAGGTCGCAGTGGTTATCAAGTGATCTTGGCCGTGTGGGAAGTGGGAGATACGACGAATAGTTTCTACAATGCTATCGATGTGAACTTGGGCTCGGGTCCTGTTGTGCCGAGTGAATGGCAAGATGTGGGGGATATCAATCCGTCACTCAATCTAAAAGCAGGCGATAAAGTGATGACCCGGGTGTTTGACGCCAATGGTGAGCAAGCGGCTAAGCAAACAGTCATTACCATTAGCGATGCGACTCAAGGTGATAAACAAAATTGGCCTTTCCTATTAGCGAGCGCGATTAATGCCCAGCAGTCCCAGTTAAAAGCGGGACAAAAAAATGCATCGGGTGTGATTGAGCCTGTGTATGGCAAAAACGACATTTTTACAGCGAAAAACTCAGGTATTGAGCGTGTCGAAGTAGGATTTGATTTAGCTCCTGCTCCGGGCAACAGCTTAGAAGTCACTTCACTTGCCGACGATTATCAAATTATCGATGGTGCGGCGAAGGTCAGCTTTGATGTGACCAGTAACGCCGAGATGCTAGTGTCAGCGTATTTGTTTAGCCATGATGGCACAGCGGCAGGTTTTGTGAGCCAAACTGTTAACAATACCAGCGCGAGCTTAGTGTTAGACGTCGTTGAGCCTAAAGCTGGGCATTATCATTTGCAGGTAAAAGCTGAGCCTAAACAAGGTGATGTTATTCAGCAGAACTTTGATCTCTTCTTAAAGGATCAAGCTCCTGCACCAGAAGCTGATTTTGTATTCCCAGCAGGCGTGAAAGGTTACGTTGCAGGTACTACAGTGTTACAGCCTAAAAATGGCAAAGTGTATCAATGTAAGCCATTCCCTTATAGCGGCTATTGCGTGCAGTGGTCGGCTTCTGCCACAGGATTTGAGCCAGGTGTTGGCGCTTCTTGGGTTATGGCGTGGACTGAGCTGTAAATTAACTTTTTGAGCTAACCTAGCTTCAAAAAGGTGTCATTGGGCTTAAACATATCCGTGTGTTTAAGCCCTTTTTGTCTGCATCGGATGGAAAAGGACCGGCTTTATTTTGATTCGAGCCTAATACAAGATTACAGGTATTCTCAACAAAGGTAGCGATTTTGTTGGCTTGTATATTTTCGTTTATCACAGCGCTATTAAGTTGTTACCGTACCGTTTGCTACCCTTCTTTGTTCACAACTGGCTTGCCCACTGGGTTTGGCTCTGTTAATGTCCCAAACTATCTATTTAATCGATGCTTATATCGGTACATTAATTTGGGCTATCACAATTGAAAGTCATGCCATTTTTCAATAATCGATTTAGTTAGCCTCAATGGCTACTGGGTTGAAACATTCAAAAGCTATTGGGGCCAATTGATCTGCTAGGTCGAGATCTGATTGGATGCTTTAAGTGATGTGTCGCTTATTTCGATTTAAGACGCAAGGCTTTATCGGTTCAAATCTTACTCAAATAAAATAATAATTAATTATTGAACAGGACTATTGTGTGAATTCAAAAATGTTAGGCTCGATCGCCATCGTTGCCGGGACGGCCATTGGCGCAGGTATGTTAGCGTTACCTTTAGCCACAGCGGCTTTAGGTATTATCCCTGCTTTAGTGTTACTCGTCGTTATTTGGGGCGTGTCCGCCTATACCTCATTACTTATGCTCGAAATTAACTTACGTACTGGCGTGGGGGATAACGTGCATGCTATTACGGGTAAGTTACTGGGTAAAAAAGGTCAAATAATTCAAGGTGCTTCTTTCCTGAGTTTATTATTTGCCTTGACCGCGGCTTATCTCACTGGCGGCTCTTCGTTATTAGTGCTTAAAGCGAAGAACATGTTCGATATCGTGCTCGATAATCAAGTCGCAGTGTTGTTATTTACACTGGTGCTCGGTGGCTTTGCGGCGCTAGGTGTTGCTTGGGTCGATAAAGTTTCACGTTTCCTATTTTCGTTAATGATTCTATTGCTCGTGGTGGTGGTATTATTTTTATTGCCCGAAGTCAGTATTGCTAGCATGGCAACGGGCGCGATTGCCGAGTCTATGACCAGCAATTGGATGGCGGCAATTCCCGTAGTGTTTACTTCGTTTGGTTTCCACGTCTGTATCGCCACTTTAGTGCGTTATCTCGATGGCGATGCGGTATCACTGCGTAAAGTGTTGTTAATCGGCTCGACGATCCCACTTGCTTGTTATGTTCTGTGGTTATTGGTGACTTTAGGCACTGTCGGCGGATATGAGGTGAATAGTTTTGAAGGTTCACTACCTTCACTCGTCACGGCATTGCAGGATATTGCTCATACACCTTGGATCAGCAAATGTATTTCATTATTCGCTGATTTAGCCTTAGTGACCTCATTCCTCGGTGTGACCTTAAGTTTATATGACTTTATCGCCGAATTAACTCGCGCTAAAGAAACGTTTGCCGGCCGTATTCAAACTTGGTTACTGACCTTTATTCCGCCTGTTTTGTGTGCCTTGTATTTGCCTGAAGGCTTTGTGGCGGTACTGGGATTTGCGGCCGTACCATTGGTCGTGATGATCATCTTTTTGCCAATTGTTATGGCACTGCGTCAGCGTCAAATACAGCCTCAAGGATATCAAGTTGTAGGCGGCACATTTGCGCTCGGTCTTGCCGGTATCTTGGGGGCCATTATTATTGGTGCTCAGTTATTTGTGGGAGGTGTTTTTGAGCAAGTCAGAGAATTATTCAATTTTATTATAATTATTGTTATCTAATCTCTAGTTCAAAATTAAGAACATGAAAGGCTGAAATTGAGTAGACTTAAACCAATAATGCTTATTAATGTATTTGCTTTGTAAGCGAGTTTTTCAGAGTCTGTTATAGAGAGTGTCGCATGTGATAAAGTCAGGCCCCGGCCTGACTTTTTGCTTTTTAGGTTTTAAAGCGAGTGATGCTGGGTTTTAGCACAGTTATTTAAAATTAAAACAACGCTATTAAAACGAGAAAATGGCCCAGCTTGCGCGTGGCTTCATTCACATCAAACGGACTTAACACAATGAAAAAATGGTTACTCACAGTTGCCGTGGCCGCTAGTTTTGGCGCACAGGCTGACGAAGGTATGTGGCAGCCCCATCAACTGCCTGCAATGGCTGATGAGCTAAAAGCAAAAGGCCTTGAAATTGATGCAAAATCGATTTCTAAACTCACCGAATTCCCGATGAATGCCGTGATAAGCCTTGGCGGTTGCACTGCATCATTTGTATCGCCAAAGGGCCTCGTCGTGACTAATCATCACTGTGCCTATGGGGCAATTCAATACAATTCCACTCCTGAGAAAAATCTGCTGCAGGATGGTTTTTTAGCTAAGACCTTCGCCGATGAATTACCTGCGACCCCTGGCTCACGTGTCTATGTGACTGAAGATGTAACTAATGTCACTGAGCGAGTTAAAAACGGGCTTGAAGGTAAAGTGGGCAGCGCCTTCTATCAAGGCGTTGAAAGCCAAGAAAAAGCGTTAGTTGCTGAATGTGAAAAAGAAGATGGTTACCGTTGCCAAGTGTATAGCTTTCACGGTGGTCTCGAATATTATCTGGTTAAGCAATTGGAAATCCGTGATGTGCGTTTAGTCTATAACCCAGCCGCGAGCGTGGGTAAATACGGCGGCGACGTAGACAACTGGATGTGGCCACGTCACACAGGCGATTTTTCTTTCTACCGTGCTTATGTATCTAAAGCAGGTAAACCCGCAGAATTTAGTGCTGACAACGTGCCTTATGAGCCAAAAAGTTTCTTAAAAGTATCGGCTAAAGGGGTGAGTGAGGGTGATTTTGTGATGGTTGCAGGCTACCCAGGTCGCACCAACAGATATCGCACAGCTACTGAAGTTCAAAATGAGTTTGAGTGGGCTTATCCCGAAGGCAAAATGCTGCGTGAACGCTTTATAGAGATCATTAAAGAAACCGCGCCAGAGGGCAGCGACGAGCGTATTAAGTACGAGAGTCAAATTGCTGGCCTTGCAAATTATGCGAAAAACTTCACTTCTATGATCGAGTTTTACGGTAAATCAACCATGTTGGCTGATCGTAAAGCCCTCGAAGCTAAGCTTGCGGCATGGATAGCCAAAGACAGCAGTCGTGAAGCGAAATACGGTAAAACCTTAGCGGAATTAGATGCCTTGATTGCCAAAGGCAAAACGCATCAAGAGCGTGACATGATCTTAAGCTACATAGGCAGTACGACTATGTTGCCGACGGCGCGCAGCTTATATCGCCTCGCGAATGAGAAACAACTGCCAGATATGCAGCGTGAACCAGGCTTCCAAGATCGTGATATGACTCGCCTCAAAGCGAGCATGGAGCGTATTGATCGTCGTTATGCGCCAAGCGTTGATAAAGCGGTATTGCTCGACATGCTAAAACGCTACGCCGCACTGCCAGAAGATCAGCGCCTACCCGCATTGGATAAATCCTTTGGTATCGATAAAAAGTTTAGTGAAGCTAAGCTTTCGAAAACCTTAGATAAAATGTACGCCAAAACTGAGTTAGGTAAGAAAGATGTTCGCCTAGCGTGGATGGATAAATCCGTTGCCGATTTTAAAGCCTCTAAAGATCCTTTCATTCAATTCGCTGTCGCTATGTATGACACAGATATGGCTGAAGAAAAGAAAGAAAAAGAATTAGCGGGTGAACTAATGAAGGTGCGTCCGCAATATATGGATGCCATTATTGCTTACAACCTAGAGCAAGGTAAGCCAGTGTATGCTGATGCTAACTCAAGCTTACGTGTCACGGTTGGTCATGTGAAAGGCTACTCGCCAAAAGACGGTTTAGTGGCTGTGCCATTCACTCGCCTTGAAGGCATAGTGCAAAAGGACACAGGTGTTGACCCATTCGATGCACCAAAGAAAGAGTTAGAGCTGATTAAGCAGAAGCAATATGGTGATTTCTATATGAAATCAATAGATTCTGTACCAGTAAACTTTTTATCAACTTTAGATACTACTGGCGGAAATTCTGGCTCACCGACCTTAAACGGCCGCGCTGAACTCGTCGGCCTATTGTTCGACGGTGTGTATGAAAGCATTATCGGCGGTTGGGCATTTGATAACGAGATTAACCGTTCTATTCATGTCGACAGCCGTTATATGCTGTGGGTAATGAAGTATTTAGATCATGCCGACAATTTATTAGCTGAGATGGAAATCGTTAAGTAATCCATTGCCGCATCTTGAATACTGTGGCTTAGGACGATTTAGATGAGCTGCATTTAAGCGTGTTTTTGTTCGATTAGCACGCAGGAATTACAAGACAATAAAATAGCGATAGACTCATAATGTTTATCGCTATTTTTTATTCCTAGAGCGCAGTAACTTTAGGTTCTAAATTGCTTTAGTAACCCCTCAATCATCTCCACTTGTTCTTCCAGATGTTGCTGTGATGTTTGTGCTAACTCTCCCGCTTGCTGATTTATTTTGGCTTGTTTTAGAATATTTGAAATGCTGTAAGTTATATGTGCCATCTCTTGTTTTTCATCTTCTGAAGCGCGGGCAATATCTCCATTCATGATTTTTATTTGATCAACAACGCGGATGATATCTGCAAACGCATCAGAAGTTTCTCCGATCCGTTCTTTTATCATTAACGCTTGCTTCTGTGCACTATTCATTACATCTACAGCTTTAGCTGAACCGGAAGATAAATTCGTGATGATGATTTCAATGGATTTGGTGGATTCCTGTGTCCTCGATGCAAGGTTGCGAACTTCGTCCGCGACTACGGCAAAACCGCGCCCAGTTTCTCCTGCACGCGCGGCTTCAATAGCTGCATTGAGTGCTAGCAAGTTGGTTTGCTCTGCGATACTTCGAATAACATCTAACATGGCGCTGATATTTTGACTGTCGGCAACCAAACTTGAAATGACTTGTGAGGCTTTATCTACCTCACTGGCAACGAGAGCGACTCCTTGTTGAGCCAAAACGACAATCTGATTACCTGTATAAGTGCTTGAGACTGCTTGTTCAGAGGCTTTATTTGCACCCTCAGCGGAGTCACCTACTTGATTGAGGGAGTGAGAAATTTTTTCTACTGCATCTGCAACTTGAGTTATTTCTTGTAACTGTGCGCCAGCAACCTGTGAACTTGTGGTAATGGACTGGCTTATTTGCGTGCTAGCGGTGATGAGAGAGTGATTACTGAGTTGGACTTTACTAATCAAGGCTTGTAATTTTTGTATAAACCCATTAAATGCGTCAGCTAAGCGTCCAACTTCAGTTTCTGCATTGGCATTGGGTAATCGCACTGTTAAATCGCCAGACCCTATGCTTAAATCAGCCAACTTATCCGTTACTACCGCTATCGGGGTCAATATTAATTTGATCGCCATGAAATACACAAATACAGCGACAAGCACTGAGGCGATAAAACCTAATATTAACTTTGTGTTTGCACTGGTAACAATGGAATCAATTTGGCTAGATTCCCCCTCTACCTTACTATCAGCAGCTTCCTCTAAACTGGTTATAAATGCTAACAGTTCACTTATTTGTTGATTAAATTGTTTAATATCATTTTCTGGTACATCTCCGCTTTGCAAGGCTGAAAATATGACTTCGCGGATATGATTAAAACTCTCTAAACGATGGTTTAATGAGTTAACTTGCTGAGGCTCTATCAAGTTTTGTGATTTCATTCGCCCTAAGGCTTCTTCTGCGGCTTCAATGGCGGCATCCATTTCAGTTCGAGCTGCGGCTGGATCAATTTGTTTTTGTTGTAAACGGTTAATAACAATAATTTGTTTTTCAAGCTCTATCTGCCCCTCCATGGCACCATCGGCCGTATTCCAAGCCGGACCTGTGATGTAGGTTAGCATGTTTGACATTTGTACTGTCGCTGAGTAACCCACATAGGTATTAATACCGATAGATATTAAAAATGCCACTAAACCCGCGATAATTGATTGTTTAATATTCATATGCTGTCCCTAAAATCCTTAATAGATCCACAAACTTTAATTTTACAGCGTCATCTACGATTAATTTATTAGCTCAAAATTCAATATAAGCTCGCACTCCAAATGCTAATGCGTTATCTAGCACTGATGACATACTTGGATTATCAATACCGTACAAACTGGCTTGCATACTCACTGAAGATGTGACTGGACATAAATAACTCAGCTCTAAAATATTCTCATTGAAGAGTAAATCAGTATTTACGCGTAAGAATGGCGAACTATTTTGAGTAGAAGCATAGGCTAAACCAATGGTATCTTCTTCAAACCAAATATTATTTAGAGTGAACCCGATACCTAGATAGGATGCTAATTGATTTTTACTGGCATCAGCTCGTCCATATTGGAAAAAAGCGGTCAATCTATCGTTAATATTCTTTTCGCCAATTAAATAAAAACCGCTATTTGAATCACTGATATTCTCGTCAACGGGATTTTCTATTTCTGCAGAATGGTGCCATGCACCGATGGCAAATTTATAGGAATGTTCATTTTTTATTCCCCATTCAATGGCATTGAATAAACCATCAGATTGTTTAAATTTAATGTGAGTACCATGCGGATGCTCAGGATCGCCGGGAATGCCATCGTATGTCGCAAGTAAGAGATATTGATGTTCACCAACAAGTGTTAGTTGAACTCCTACCGCGGTTGTCGCAAAAATGGAAGGGCCTACTTGAGCGACTTCTGGACCAATACCAAAAGATGACGTTGTTAATAGTCCCGCAGATTCAAGTGTGTAAAAGGTTGAGTTGTAATCATGCAGGCCTGCCAATAAATTTACCGCGCCATTTGCAAAACTATGCTCATACCACAATTCATAGAGTTTAAGATGATTATCGGTTTGAATATTCGAAATGGTTTGTAAGTCGCCAGTCAAATCAGAGGGCGCCTTTCCATAATTACCTAAGACATAAATAAAGATGTTGCCATTATTCGACCAATTGGCAGCTTGCGTATCGATCGCTAAGGTTAAATCCAAATTTGCGAGATTGCGTGTTCCCTCTGCGATCCCTCCTTTAAGATTGGTGACAGACTCCAGTGTAAGGGCATTCGACCAGGTATACGGGGAGTTTTCTTCCGCCATCGCATTCACAATCGTCAACTGCAACATTATGGTAAAAAAGCACTTTTTCAGCATAAGGCAAATCCATTCGCTTCATATGAATTAAAAGTATAGGTAGGATTGTAAAATATGCAGAGAAATGAGACGGATGTGATTCTAGCAATGAAAGAGTTGTCTACCTCTTATCGCCAAATACGTCTTATCACCAAAATAGTGCGACACTTGGTAATGCTCCCACTTTTTAAGAACAGTAAGGCACATCGTACGAAGTGGCTACAGTGATACTAAAGACTGATGTGAAAAGAGCGCAAGACTTCTCTGAGTGCCGCTAGGGTGAGGCATACAACCGCCTATATTATTGCCAGCGCGGCTTTTAGCGTTGCAATTTCATCTAGTGTGAGTGGTCGCATTTCTCCCTCTGCTAATGCTGCTTCAGTACAAGAGTCTTCCGCCTCTATCGCTAACCTTAGCGTCATTAGCTCGACGCGTTGTAAGTCGATAACCTTATAGCGTAAGGCGCTGGCCATACGCCGAATTTGCCTATTTAAGCCTTGCGTCAGCACGATTTCAAAGCTGTCCGAACTGAGGCGGTGGACTTGGCAGGGCAGGGTTTGCAGGTCTTTATAACGCACTCCACTGGCCATTTGTTCAACAAAATCATCAGTGAATGGCCTATCGAGGCGCACATGGTAGGTTTTGCTGTGGGCAAAACAGGGGTGCATCAGTTTATGGGTCAGCTCACCATCGTTAGTTAACAGCAACAGGCCGCGGGAATCTTTATCGAGTCTGCCGACGGGGTAGAGTCTTGGCGCTTTGGGAAGCAGGTGTATGAGGCTCGTTTCATCCTGCTCAAGCAGACGGCAATCCGTGCCCACAGCTTTGTTAAATACCCAATAGGCGAGCGTTTCGGTTTGAGTGATAGGTTTGCCATCAAACTCAATACGGTCGAGGCAGTTTAATGACTCGTCTAAACAGATGGGATCTGTGTGGCGGGCGATACCGCCATTGAGTGTGATGCGCCCAGCCTCAATCAAACGGCAGGCTTCACGGCGTGAGCCTATGCCACACTGGGCGAGGTATTTTGCTAAGCGCATGGATTACCCTAAAGTATTTGGCGTTCTTGGGCGCGATGATACAGTATTTTTGATAGGCGCCGCATTGCAAAGGCTAGGCTTAAACACCAAATAATACTCAAGTTAGTTTGGAGCCACATATTGGCTGAAACAGTACAAAAGTGTGTTTGGGGCACACAGGGAGGGAAATCCAATATTGTCCAATCTAATTGCAGGGTTAAACTCACTGCACTACAAAAGCTGATCAGGCTCAAATAGAACAGTGGCTTTGGGCAAATAAACCGAGGCACTATCCCCGCTATAATCACAAGGCTGTGTAAGATGAGGGTGCTTAATAGATAACTCGTTGAAACTATTCTGTGTATGCTCAAAAAATTAATGGGGAATATTCCCATCAAAATCACAGAGACTCCTACCCAAGCACCTGTAAGTGCTATGCATTGGCTGAACGTATCCAGTTTTAGTAAGTAGAGCCCGGTCATTGAAATGAGTATGCAGAGCCCCGCAGCCAATAAGCTTAAATTAAACACATAAGCGAGGGGTGAGTTGATATAGTTACCTAAAAAATCAGCTCGTATCTGTAAGACTTGAACTCAAACGTTTTGATATTCAGCATAAATAGCAATTAAAACTCCAGAAGCGCTAATAAAGGCTGCGCCTACAATCAACCATGTAATGAGACGATGTAGATCGTAATAACTTGGTTCTTGGTGATAAAGAGGATTCATGGGGGACTAAAAATATACTGACGGGATATGACCACATTGAATGCGGTAACTTGCCTGAATTGTTTAATGAAGGCAAGCGAGCTAATGCTTTTTCGTCAAAAGAGGGCTTTAAAATGACAAGGAACGCCTAGTGCGTCCCTTGTCATAAACGTTAGATTCTACTCATGCGACTCAAATATCATTTAGTGTCGTTTGCGGAAAATTACAATCGCAACAGCCACTACGGCTAAAATCATACAGTACCAAGCGTGTGATACCGCTGCTAATGGCGTGATGCTAAAGGTCGAAGCAATTAAGAGTGCCTGTGCACCATACGGGATCAAACCTTGGATAATACAGGCGAAAATATCGAGTATGCTGGCGGCACGTTTTGGACTCACGCCATGCTTCTCTGCTAAGTCTTTTGCAATATCACCCGTCACCACGATAGAAACCGTGTTGTTAGCCACACAAGAGTTAGTCACTGCGACTATACTTGCCATACCTAGCTCAGCTGCACGGCATGAAGCTTCACCTTGCGCCTTAGAGAAACGAGTGATCAGCTTTTCAATCTGTTTACTCACAAAGGCAAGGCCACCTTGCTGCTGCATGAGTGCGGCTAAACCACCCACTAGCATAGACAGAATGAAAATCTCCTGCATATTGCTAAAGCCAGCATAAATATCTTTACCGAATTGGATCACACCGTAATCCATAGTAAACAGGCCGGTTGCGCCCGCTAATAAGATACCTAAGGTTAAGACCACAAATACGTTCAGACCTGCCACAGCTAAGATCAAAATGGTCAGATAAGGAATGACCTTAATAAGATCGATATTCTGCGTTGCTAATTCTGCTTGGCCTTGTCCGGCAAATACAAAGGCGATTAAAGTTAGCAGTGATGCGGGGATAGCGAAAATTAAATTTTCACGAAATTTATCTTTCATATCACAGCCTTGGGTGCGCGTAGCTGCAATTGTGGTATCGGAAATAATCGATAAGTTGTCACCAAATAGGGCGCCAGACATCACGGCTCCCGCCATCAGTGCATAGTCGATTTGCGCTTGGTCGGCTACGCCTAGGGCGATGGGAGCGACAGCCGCGATTGTCCCCATAGAGGTTCCCATGGCCGTTGCGATAAAAGCGGCAATCACGAAGAAACCAGGTAGTAACAGATTCGATGGTATTAACGATAAACCAAGAGCAACAGTAGCATCGACGCCGCCAGTGGCTTTAGCGACTGCAGCGAAGGCGCCTGCAAGTAAGTAAATTAAACACATAGCAATAATATTGCTGTGACCAATACCGCCAATAAAGGTATCAATCGATTGATTTAATTTCTGTTTTGATAAAATCAACGCCAGAATGATTGCAGGTAAAATAGCGATAACGCTGGGTAATTGATAGAAGGCAAAGTCGACACCTTGGCTTTGGAAATACACACCCGCGCCAATGAAAAGACCAAGGAAAACAAATAATGGCAACAGGGCAATAAAAGATGCCGGGCTGTGCTGTGCTGCTGTTGGATTGCTCAAATGTTATCTCTCTTTCGCTTAGGGTTTTTCCGCAGGATCCTTGGCAGTCAAACTCGCTTAAATTCAGTGTTGCCTCGGCATCGTATCCTAGCAACTTGAGGCAAAGCATATTTGATCCCTGATAACCTGTCAATTTAGACGTCTAGATGTTTTTACTTCCGTTGTGATCGCTAGGTTATTAATAGGTTGTATAAGATGAAAATTAGTCTTTATTTTAATTACTAATCAATACTTTACCTGTTTTCATTTAGATTGAGTTAGAGGGTTTATATCTGATTTAGCGTGTATTTCAACTGAATGGAATAGCGTAAAATTTAAGCGGATGACTGGTGTGATGGAGTAAGCCGGCTATTTATTGCTCCATTTAGTTTGAGTTGTTGGTGGGTAAGACAGCATAAATAGCGTAAATGATGAGTGGCATTAATCAATAGGGCTCATTTGGGGACGTATTGACTTAGTTCGCTTGTGCAGCGTTGTGATAGCAATGATAAGTCAAATAACTTTAATAAAACCTTAATAAGCAATCTATTGTTTTTAAATGTAAAACAGTTTCAAGCATCTAAAATCCCCATAAAAACTAATGGCAACAATTTGTATTGAAGTAGAGACTTTAATAGAATCCGCACAAATTATGTTAATTACTCTTAGTGCTTTGTTTAAATTTAACTGGATGAAGCGTTTATTGCTGATCCCTCAGATCTTCCTACCACAGTGGGTATTATCATGATACGTCGCGCTAAGCCATTACTCGGAACGCTGGTGGAAATCGCTGCCGAGTCACTGCCAAATCAAAGCGGTGAGGTACAACTTAAAGATAAAGCATTGGAAGCGGCTATTAGCGCGGCTTTTTCGCGTGTGACCCATATTGGGCGGTTGCTGAGCTTCCATCAACAGGACAGCGAGTTAAATCAGTTAAATCGGCAGCCGGGAATATGGGTAACGTTAAGCCAAGATAGTTTACGAGTGCTCAAGTTGGCTAAGGGGCTGGGTAAGGCGAGCAACAACTTATTCAATTGTACCGTTGGCGGCGAAATGATGTCTCGCGGCGCTTTGCCTGCTTACCTTGGTATGCCATTGTTATTGCAAGGTGACTGGCAAGATATTGAAATAAAAGGTAATCAAGCGCGATTAGCTAGACCGCTAATTTTAACCTTAGATGGTATAGCTAAAGGTTATGCGGTCGATATGGCAGTGAGTGAGCTGTGTCGCGCTGGCGTGAGCGGAGGTTGGGTCAATGCGGGTGGCGATTTAAAAGTTTTTGGCAGTGCATCTTTAAATGTAGTGTGCCGCGGTCCATTAGGAGCGAGCCAAAAGCTCTGCGTTAGCAATATGGCGCTCGCCAGCTCAAGGGTCTCACAAACCTTAAGTCATGATTACCCTGCACTATTACTGCCAACTGGCAATGTTGCCGATACGAACGTCGATGCTGAAAGCGAGCGTATTGTTAGTGTGAGAGCCTCTTTTGCTTGGCGTGCCGATGCGTTAACGAAAGTCGCAGGCTATCTTAATCCCGACTTGGCCGCTGAAAAAATTGCTCACTTGGGTGGTCAATTAGTCAGTTTTGATTGATGTATCTTTTGGTTGTTTTACAGCTTTTGCAGATGATTGAATTAGAAATTCAATCATTACTATGAGTTAACATTAAGCAGTTAGTACTGTTATTCGCACTTTAACGGGTGAATCGATACAACTTGGGTTCAGTATCGTTACCGTTATTTGCAACTTGCATACGGTTGTGGGCTTTTATTGTCTTCAAGCTTTTCTTGGTATTATTTCCATTAAAAAGAGTGCCTACATTGGGCACTCTTTTCGTTTCAATAGCTTATCGCTAACCATGTGTTGTTAGTCATTTATCTTAAGCGACTTTAAATCGCGCAACTTCTTTTTGTAGGTTGCTGCAAATGGCTTTAGTGTTGACGACTATTTGCTGCGTTTCTTGGATCACTAAGTTGCAGTATCTTGTTTTATCGGATAATTCGGTCAAGTTACGATTAATTTCTTCGGTCACATGGGTTTGCTCTTCGGTTGCAGTCGCCGTTTGAGTGGACATCTCACTGACCTTAGAGGTGGAGTTTAGAATTTCATCTAATGCATCTTGGGTCTGGCTGGCGAGGGTCACGGTTGATGTGGTCAGGCTAGCTCCCGATTCAATGCTTTTAACCGCATCATTTACTCCGCGTTGCAACTCTTCAATCATGCGCTGAATATCTTGGGTTGAGGTTTCGGTACGACTCGCCAGTGTACGTACTTCATCGGCAACTACGGCAAAGCCACGGCCCTGTTCGCCAGCGCGCGCCGCTTCAATGGCCGCGTTAAGGGCAAGGAGGTTAGTTTGCTCAGCGATTGAGCGGATCACATCAAGCACTGAGGCAATATTGGCAGAATTGACTGAAAGTTTTTCAATAACAGTCACAGCATTTTTAACTGATTCAGATAGTTGCTGAATATGATTAACGGACTGGGCGAGGATATTCTTACCCTCTACTGTTTGGTCATTCACCTTAGTGATTTCGGTGGCTGTATGAAGAGCGTTACTGGCGACTTCTCTTACGGCTGCACTCATTTCATTTACTGCTGTGACAATGGTATCGACAAACTGCTCTTGTTCATGGCTGATGTTGATTGTGGTAGCTGACTTAGTTGCAAGGCTTTCAACGGTTTGGCTCACATCTTTAGTTTGACCAATAATCGAGATGACCATTTGCTGTAGCTGCTCTACAAATAAGTTAAATGCATGGGCGAGCTCGCCGATTTCATCCTGACGTGTGATAGGGATCCTTTGGGTTAAGTTACCGTCACCATCGACAATGTCATTGATCCTGCTAGTGATATCTTCAATTGCATTGACTATGATTTTAGGGCCGAAGTAGGCAATCAAAAGCGCCACAATGGCGACTAAGCTTGCTATCGTTAAGGATATTTGGGTTTGGGTGGTTGCCTGTTCCGTTGCTTGTAAATCTAGCTCTTTTACTCTGTTATCGGCGGCTTCGCCCGCGGCATTGTAGATATCTCTTAATGCCTTAAATTCTTGCTTGGATTTGGTTTCGTGGAGTTGTTTCGCGCGTTCAAAATCATTACTTTTAACGGCATTAATGACCTCTGATGAGGCTTGATACCAGAGCGAAAACTGCGCCTCAAAGCCATTGGTTGATTGCAGTACTTGCAGGTGACCTGTAAGGATTTTTTTAAATTCTCCCATTCTGTCACGGGCTTGATCGACATTCTCTTGCCAGTTATCAATCTCACTCTTGCGATTATCGGCAGATAATTCTTCCCTGAGTAACACTTCTTCACTTAGCTGCGCTTGATAAAGGTCGCGATCTGCATTGAGAATTGCCGAAATTGCGGGATTAAATAACTGACTAAATTCCTGCATCTGTTTCACAGTAGCACGGCTTTGCATAGCATCGGTGACTGCCATGACAATGAGCGCTGTCGCCATAATTGCAAACATCAGTGAAAACTTAACGCGAATACTGTTAAACATAGGACGATCTCCATTAATAACTTAATAAATAGCTTAGCCGTTATTTATAGAATTGCCTTTGCGTGCAGCAGATTGCGATGGGATTTTGTACGCATTGAAATAAGCGAAACCGCCTTGGTCACTATTACCAAGGCGTTGACGCATTACTTTGGATTATTCAGGACAAGCTAGGGTAGGGATGACTTTAGGCTTAGGTTTTATCTGCACTAGCATGACGCCAATAATGACCATAGAACCGCCAATATAATGATAAATGGCTAAGGTTTCATCTAGGATGATGGCCGCCAGTATCGCCGCAATAATAGGCATTAAATTAAAGAATACGCTGGTGCGATCGGCGCCGAGTTTGCTTATGCCATTGATCCAAGCCCACGGCGCTAAAAGTGAGGCAGCGATAGCAGCGTAAAGTATCAGTGGTGCCGATTGGGCACTGATCGCTATGCTGGGACTCGTAAACAGCAGTGGCGTTAGCATGAATACGGCTATGAGTCCTTGAATATAAACCGATTCCCAAGTCGGTAGTGGCAGTTGCCAGCGTTTCAGTAATACGCCATAGAGCGCATACACAAAGGCGCTAAAGAGCAACAGTAAATCACCTTGGGTCACGCCGATGGCAAGGTTCATCATATCGCCGTGACTGAGCATAAAAATCAATCCAAATAGCGAGATTAAGGTGCCACCAAAGGCTAACGGTGATAATTTTTGCTTGAGTAATGGCACGGCTAAAAACAGACTGATCATAGGCACGAGAGAGGTGATTAATGCCATATTTGTTGCCGTGGTGGTTGCCGCCGCAAAATAGGCCAGACTTTGGTTTAGCACCATACCTAACAAAGCCAAAGTAGCGAACTTAGGTAACAAAGGTAGTATCACTTGGCGTTTTTGCCAGACGTGACTTGCGACAAAGGGGGTTAACAATAACATAGCGAAAAACCAACGGTAAAATGCTATGGCTTCAGGATCGATAATCCCAAATGAGAGCTTGTTGACTATCGAATTGCCTGCCCAAATTAATACGGCCAACAGGGGAAACAAATACAGCATGGTCTTGCCTTTAGGTACTGGCTAAAGTGACTGGCCATAGCTTATGACTTATCACTTAAGCATCCAGATAATAGATTAGTGGCTATTATCCATGGTCGGTTATGATATAAATATCGCTTATCAGACAAGGTCAGTTCCTCTACGGACAAGCGTAATCTGGGTTAGCGATTTTGTTTGAGTTTTTGGACCACCATAGCTTTGAGGGCATCAAAATGCGCACGGTTTACCATCCGCTCACGGCAGAGCAAGAGCCTGCTGCAGATATCTTCTTCAACTATGAAGCTTTCCTACCAAATACGGTAACGCCAAAACATCAACATGTTTGGGGGCAACTGCAGTTAATCAGCGGTGGAATTATGGAGTTACATGCTGCAGGGCAACGGTTTTTATCGCCGTCACAATATGCGATTTGGGTTCCTGCGGGGATAGAACATGAAAGTTACACTCGGCGCAGTATTCATTATTGCTCGATGAATATAGTTGCCGAGCGAGCTGCGGCTTTTCCCATAGAGACTTGTCTTTTAGCCGTAACATCCATTGCCCAATCGATCGTTAACGATCTGCGAGAACGGCAAGTCACTGTGGCAGAAACTGCGGCGGATAAGCGACTGGTTGAGGTTTTGCTCGATCAGCTGACCTTGGGTAAAGCTCTACCGCAATTTTTGCCCACCGTTTCAGATAAACTGTTACAGCCGTTGTTGCTGGCACTTGAAGCCGACCCTGCGAGTTCGAAAACCTTTAAATCTTGGGCCAGTGAATTACATACCACAGAGCGTACTTTAGCTCGTCGCTGCCAAGAGGTTCTGGGGATGAGTTTTACTGAGCTAAGACAAAGGCATAAGTTTATCTATTCCTTACAACTATTACGTCAGGGACTTGCGATCAAAGAAGTGGCATTGACGCTCGGCTATAACCAAACTTCGCCTTATATCGTGATGTTTAAAAAATATGCTCAGTGCTCACCTGAGCAGTATCGCCGCCGATTGTGATTGAGTGGCTGATGGAGCAAGGCTTAATAAAGGCGAGATAATGAGATCCTATGCGAAAGTCGCGCTAGATGATGCACTAAAAATATTGGGGGAAAACTGTGAAATAAGATAGGGTGCTAAAGTATTAACACCCTATTTTCGGCCTATTTAAAGAGAGGATTTAAGGTTTTTTACAGAGTTAGATAAGTTAGTCGGAAGCCTTTTGGCGGTTCCGTTTATCTTGACGCTTCTCTTTTAAGGTTTTCATTGGCGGTTTTTTGTTTTTTTCTTTACTCATAGATATAAACTCCAAAGTGAAGGTTACTATCCGAACCCGCGCCGCAAATCGGTTTCGATAGTTGGGCTCAATTTTTTATTTCAGGCTTTAATTGAGACGGTTTATTTATAAAGAGTATAAAAATAAATTTAACGATTGAGGCGCCGTGCTAAACCTCTTAACCCCTTTGCTGTTTTACTCTAAAGCGCTGCCATGACTTATACGTAAATAGTTGCAAAGAGTCGTTAATTGCAGTGTTAAACTTATCTAAAGTGTCTCTTTAATAAATATCGCGGCCAGTTAATGACTTCAAAATAACATTCCCTCTTATTATATTATGTTGAAAATGCCGCTATAAGCCGCCGCTAATAGCGAGTTCAAAGCATGTTGCCACTGAATTGAACATGCTTTATTTTAAAATGCTTACAATCTAATAATCATATCTTTAAAATTTATGAAATTTTATCAAGTAGCAATACTCAATAGCCATTTACAAAAAGTATGCCCAAATGATTTTTTCTATACAGACTTTTTAGGTTGTTTTTTCGTTAAACTGACATCTTTAATCATAAACAGAACTGGTTTGCCTAAAATGCTCACCTCTGCCAGTTCGCCCTTTGATAACCCAAGTAAGCTGACACCTAAATCTGATATGACAGAGAAACGTCTTGCACTGGGTTTATGCCTTGGTGGATACACGAGTTCAATTTGGTACTCTTGCTGATCCTGCAGATTAACTAAGTGAATTTCCCGTCCCACAGTCACTTTATCACTCGTCGTATCATGCTTTAGCTGCTCAAGCTTACTAATCACGCCTGCCAAAGCCGTTGGGCGTAGAGAGGCATTAAAACTGTTTTGTAAATAATAGGTTTCAGTTTTTAGAATAAAATTATGGAAAAGACCACTAAAAAAAGAATATGCCATTGCCGCCTCTGAAATAACAAATTTAAAATATAAGCATAGAAATTAAAATGAGTATTACTCTGTGCTTATTTCACAAGAAGTTATAATTCTGCCGAGCGCGAGTGACGCTCGGCTTAGACTGGGAATTTGAGCGAGAGGCGGATTGAGCTTACTGAACTAGATGTGTTAGCTAACACATGGGAAAATAGTGATGAAAATGCAGTGCTAAACATAGTGTTACATCTCCAGTCAAAAGTTGATATTCGATTGATTATTTATTTTTGTATATCGATTTAGTATATCGGCCTTGCTGTTAACTAAATCTCGCCATTAACTAAATAAGTAATTGCTTGGCTGATACCATAGGTCAAGTAAAAATATAAAGCAAGCCTAACTAAGCTAATCTTGCTGAATATACTGATAACAGTAAAGCTGGATTTAACATAGTTTTAACTTTGCTACATTGGGGCTAGTCTTCGTCAATTTAATGCTAGCACTCGTAAAGTAAACTGAGCACTTGTTAATTTGGCGGAACTGAAAGCCAAATTAATTCAACCATTGAATGTTCTAGTGCATTGTCGCTAGATGCTATGGGCACTAACTGAATTAAGCCTTAATATAAGCTTCTAAAGTCAATATTTACTTAGGTTGTTAAGCCCGCACCTTTTAAAAGTATTTTGATACACATAGAGACGAGGAACAGACAGCTTACGCTTGTACACCAAATCAGCACTAACCAGCCGAGTCGATAGGCGAGGGATTTCGTTTGGGTCGTCATGTTGATCTCCTGCATATGTAAAGTCATCTAAGGTGAATCAGCGACCTAAGCCAAGTTGGCTTCAGTCGCGTTTTGGGAAGCCTCTTTTACCTGAGTCATGGCTAGTGATAGCCTGCATCCTTGGTTACTTTGCCGCGGAACACGTAGTAGCTCCAAAAGGTATAAACCAAAATCAGCGGGATGATCATCAGGGCGCCGACGAGCATAAAGCTTAGACTGCTGTCGGGGGCTGCTGCCTGCCAAAGGCTGATGTTGGGTGGAATAATGTGCGGCCAGATGCTGATCCCTAAGCCACTAAATCCTAAGAAAATCAGCCCTAGAGTGAGTAGAAATGGCTGATAGTTATCATCACGATTTAGGGATTTTATCAAGGCCCAACTGCAGGCTAATACCAGTATTGGCACTGGGGCGAAGTAGAATAAATTCGGTAAACTAAACCAGCGCAGGGCAATATTGGGTTGCACAAAAGGCGTCCATAAACTGACTAAACCTATGGTCATAAGCAGGCATAAGGTCAGTGCTCTACCGAGTTGTTGCATGGCCGTTTTAAGCTCGCCTTGGCATTTTTTCACCAGCCAAGTCGCGCCGAGCAGAGCATAGGCCAGCATAAGGCCAAATCCACAGAAAAGTGAGAAGGGCGTTAACCAATCGAAACTACCGCCGCTAAATTGTTGGTTACTCACCGAAATGCCGGAGATAAACGCCCCCAGCACTACGCCCTGTGAAAAGGTGGCCGTGATAGAACCGAACATAAACGCTTTATCCCAGAATGGTTTAGCTTCTGCACCCGACTTAAATCTAAACTCAAATGCCACGCCGCGAAAAATCAATGCCAGCAGCATGATGAGCAGCGGTATGGTTAGTGCTTCGAGCACTATGGCATAGGCGAGGGGAAAGGCACCGAGCAGACTAGCGCCGCCGAGCACTAACCAAGTTTCGTTTCCATCCCAAACGGGGGCGACGGTATTAACCATAATATCCCTGTCGTCCTCGTCGTGAATGAAGGGAAACAGTATGCCGATGCCGAGATCGAAGCCATCCATCACGATATACATTAAGGTGGCAAAAATGATGATCCCGAACCAAATCAAGGGTAGATCGAATTCCATGGTGAGCCCTTAAATATGTTTAAGATTGAATAAGTAAACCTAGATTTATTTTCTTTAAAATTAATGGCTTGTTGCCGCGATATCAGGCCCTTTGCGGATGAGTCGCATCATATAGCGATAACCCACGCCGAAGATGCCGCAGTAACTGACGATGAAAATCCCTAGGCTGATACTCAGGTGGGTAACGCTGTGGGAAGACACGGCATCCTGAGTACGCATCAACCCTTGGATCACCCAAGGTTGACGGCCAAGTTCGGTAGTGAACCAGCCTGCCAGTGTGGCGAGCAATCCGGCGGGGCCGAGCACCAATACAAATCGCAGAAAGTGTTTGTTGCTGTAGAGGCTGCCTTTGCGCCTGAGATAAGCACTCCACAGTCCAGCAAAAATCATCAATAAGCCTAAGCCGACCATGACCCTAAAACTCCAAAACACTAACAGCACATTGGGTCTGTCCTCGGCGGGATACTCAGTCAAGGCTGGCACTTGTTTGCTTAAATCATGCTGTAAGATCAGGCTCGCGAGCCCTGGAATTTCGAGACTGAAGTGGTTTTTCTCTGCGTCCATATCGGGAATCGCAAATAAGATAAGCGGTGTGGCTTTATCGCCCTCATTACGCCAATGGCCTTCCATTGCCGCGACTTTTACAGGTTGATATTCAAGGGTATTTAAACCATGGAAATCACCAATCACAGCTTGCAGCGGCGCGACGATTAACGCCATCCACATAGCCATAGACAACATCTTGCGGATAGCGGGCGTGTCGTTACCTTTGAGTAAGTGCCAAGCCGCCGATGCGCCCACAAAGAAAGCCGATGAAATAAAGGCCGCCACTGTCATATGGGCTAAACGATAGGGAAATGAAGGGTTAAACACTATCTGAAACCAATCCACAGGAATGACGCGATTATTCACAATTTCAAAACCTTGGGGCGTCTGCATCCAGCTGTTTGAAGCTAAGATCCAGAAGGTTGAGATAATCGTGCCCGTGGCGACCATACAAGTGGCGAAGAAATGCAGGTTTTTGCCTACCTTCTGCTGACCAAATAGCATGACCCCCAGAAAACCCGCTTCGAGGAAGAAGGCGGTGAGGACTTCATAGGTGAGTAGCGGCCCAGTTACGCTGCCCGCGAAGGCGGAAAAAGCACTCCAATGGGTACCAAATTGATAGGCCATCACTATGCCTGAGACCACGCCCATGCCAAAGTTTATGGCAAAAATCTTCGACCAAAATTGATAGAGTTGTTGGTAAACCTCATTCGCTGTTTTCAGCCATAAGCCTTCTAATACTGCTAGATAGGTGGCGAGGCCGATAGTGATGGCAGGGAAAATAATGTGAAAAGAGATGGTAAAAGCAAATTGGATCCTAGCGAGTACTGTGGCATCAAAATCAAACATAATTTCCTCGAGCGATAGGCATTTCTCGTTACAAAGGCATTGTTCTAGTCGCGTTCACTGAACCCTAAATTGGCTTGACGGTGAAAGCTTGTGTGCTATTAGACCATGGGATATGCTGGCTATAACAGACACAGAATATCTTGACTTGGCTATAACAGATGACGAAGTACGAGCAGTTAGCGCAGGAATTAAAGACACGAATAGCCCAAGGTGTCTGGCAGGCGGGGGACAAGTTGCCGTCGCTGCGCCAAACTGTGGCCGATTCGGGTTTGAGTCTGATGACAGTGCTCAATGCCTATCAGTTATTGGAAAGCCAAGGCGTGATCTCGGCGCAGGCTAAGTCTGGCTATTTAGTGGCGCCAAAGCCGGAATTAATCGCGCGGCAGGGAGAAGCCTTTCGTTATCCCGAGCGACAAAAGCCGATTTATCTTTCCGATAGCGTGGATATTAATGAGTTTGTATTCAATGTTCTGCAGGCTTCAAAGCAGGCGGATATAGTGCCCTTTGGCTCAGGATTTCCCGATCCTAGTTTATTCCCGCAACAAGCACTGGCGCGATCTTTAGTTAAGGTGACTCGGCACATGTCACCTTCTTTTGCCGCCGATAATTTACCGCCAGGCAATGCGGGACTGCGTAAGGCTATCTCCCAACGTTATGCCAAATTGGGCATGAGCATTTCGCCCGACGAAATCATCATTACCTCGGGTGCCATGGAGGCGCTCAACTTGAGCTTAGCGACGCTGACTCAAGCGGGTGATTGGGTTGTCATTGAATCACCGACCTTTTATGGCGCGATGCAAGCCATTGAACGGCTTAAACTCAGGGCGATTGCGGTTGCTACCGATCCACAACAGGGGATTGATCTCGAGGCGTTGGCAGAAGTGTTAAATACCTATCCAGTGAAAGCCTGCTGGTTGATGAGCCAACATCAAAATCCCTTAGGTTGCAGTTTATCGGATGCTAAAAAACAGGCGCTTTATCAGCTACTAAACGAGCATAAGGTCAGTCTGATTGAGGATGATGTTTATCAAGAACTCTATGTCGATTCCAGCGCGCCAAGGCCAGTAAAAGCCTTCGATACCGAAGGACGGGTGTTGCACTGCGGCTCATTTTCTAAGTCTTTGATTGCTGGTTATCGTGTCGGCTGGGTGGCGGCGGGATACCATGCACCGCAGTTACAACGCTTACAAGTCATGTCGACGTTATCGACCAGTGCGCCGATGCAGCTCGCCATCGCCGATTTTATTCAGTCGGCGCAATATGAACGGCATTTGAAACAGTTACGTAAAAAGTTAGCCAGCCGTAAATTGGCCATGTATCAATTATTGTGCGCGCATCTGCCCGAATCTGTGGGGGTCAACTTCGCCCAGGGCGGCTACTTTCTCTGGTTAGCGCTGCCATCACACATGGACGCTACACAAATTTATTATCAGGCGATTGAGCGTGGGATCAGTATTGCACCCGGAAATCTCTTTAGTAATCAGGTCGAATTCCGCCATTTTATGCGTTTGAATGCCTCATACGAGTGCTCGCCAGAGATAGTCTCTGCGGTCGTGGTGCTGGCCGAACTTATCCGCAACAATTTGCGCCGAAGTTAAAGGCTGTTGCTAAAAATTTTTAGACTTCTAGATGTCTATCTGTTAGCTTGTTGAACATGCACAAATCTTGTGCAATTCTCAATGTCGATTGAATACTGGGCTGCTACGGATAAGGAAGGGAAAATGAAATTAGAGTCACTGGCATTACACCATGGTTATGAGTCAGAAGCGACCACGAAGGCGGCCGCAGTACCTATCTATCAAACGACCTCTTATACTTTCGATGATACCCAGCATGGTGCTGATTTATTTGACTTAAAAGTCGCTGGCAATATTTATACTCGGATAATGAATCCTACTACTAGCGTGCTAGAGCAACGTCTGGCGGCCATTGAAGGCGGCATAGGTGCGCTGGCCGTAGCATCAGGTATGGCGGCGATTACCTATGCGATTCAAGCTTTGACTCAAGTTGGCGATAACATCGTCAGCACCAGTCAGCTCTATGGCGGCACTTATAATCTGTTTGCCCATACATTGCCGCGCCAAGGCGTTGAAGTGCGCATGGCGGCCTTCGATGATTTTGAAGGCCTCGATGAGCTGATCGATGACAAAACTAAAGCCTTGTTCTGCGAATCGATTGGTAATCCAGCCGGCAATATTGTCGATTTACAACGTTTAGCCGAGATTGCCCATAAACATGGCGTGCCTTTAATTGTCGATAATACGGTCGCGACGCCAGTATTATGTCGCCCCTTTGAGCATGGCGCCGATATCGTTATTCACTCTTTAACTAAATACATTGGTGGCCATGGCACGACGATTGGTGGCGTGATTATCGATTCTGGCAAGTTCGATTGGGTGGCGAATAAGGAAAGATTTGCCTTACTCAACCAAGCCGATCCTTCCTACCACGGCGTGGTTTACACCGAAGCCTTTGGTCCTGCGGCATTTATTGGTCGCTGCCGTGTTGTGCCGCTGCGTAATACCGGCGCCGCACTGTCACCGCACAGCGCATTTTTACTGTTGCAAGGCCTTGAAACCTTAAGCCTTAGAATGGAGCGCCATTGCTCAAATGCCTTGGCATTAGCGGAATATCTGGTGCTGCATCCGGCGGTCAGTTGGGTGAACTACGGTGCCTTGCCGAGCAGCCCTTATCAGGATAATTGCCACAAGATCACTGGCGGAAAAGCTTCTGGGATCATCAGCTTTGGGATTAAAGCGGCCACAGCTGAAGAGGGTAAGCTTGCTGGCGGACGTTTTATCGATGCACTGCAGATGATCCTGCGTTTAGTGAACATTGGGGATGCGAAATCCTTGGCCTGCCACCCTGCGAGCACTACGCACAGACAGCTCGATGCCGATGAATTGGCAAGGGCGGGCGTGTCTGAGGATCTTATCCGTATCTCGGTTGGGATTGAGCATATCGACGACATCATTAACGATGTGGCGCAGGCGCTCGATAAGGCACTGGCGAGCAAATAGCTCGTATCGAAGCTCGTATCGAATAGTCCATATTAAATAGCCGATACCTCATCGCTTTATTAAATCGTTAACAGTAAAAAGCCGCCATCGATTCAATTTGATGGCAGCTTTTTTAGTGCTTTAAAAACGATGTTAATCTTGCTGCAGTCGATTTCTCGCCTTCTGATAGAAGTAAGAAACAGTCAGCAAAATGACCCCGATCAGCATAAAGGCAATCACCTTTTGCACTAGCTCGAATGAAGCCATATCCAGTAATAGCACCTTGAGCGTCGATAAGGTAAATAGCCCAGCAGCGAGGCGGATCATATCGGCATTTTGTGGTTTTAAGCTGATAAACATCAACACACTGCCATGGATAACCAATAAAATCGCGCTGAGTGGGGCGGCAATAATGTTATCGAAGCTATAACTCCACATGAAGTAACTTAAGGCGAGTAACAGATGCCAACCCCACTTAAGTCCTTGTAAAGGTAAGATGCGTCTATGCAAGCGTATTGCTGCACCGTGCTGCAAGATAAGCCTTGCTAGGAGTGCCAGTGATAAAAACTCGATTAACATGAACGAGGCATTATCACAATTAAGCCCGAGTGTTAGCTCAAAATGGAACATGATGGGCAACAGGGCTAAGCCTAAAGTGAGACCATAGGCGAGATGGTAGCTTTCCTTTATTGCGGCTTGGATTTCGGCGGCGAGGGGGAATTTTGCGCTATATGAGGCTTGGCCTACAGATCTCTGACTTAAACCTCTCAGGCTTAAACCTCTTTGGATTAGCAATGCAAAATAACCACTTAAGGCTAATGCTGTCATCGCTATTCCTACTAGCTCAGAATGATTAAAGCCATAAACGATCACGGCCGTTACCAGTGCAAAGTAATAAGGGCTCAATTGCCATTGTAGTTGCAGCAAGGGGCGCCATGTCTCGGGTAACTGGCGGTAGCGGAGCAGGGTGAAGCTCATAAACAGGGCGCCAACGGCTAGCGCCGCGAGTCCTTGCCAAGCGTGAATAAGGCATAGCGAGGCTGTCATAAGAACCGCTAGCCAAGTGAGGATTTTGGCTTCTATGTTCAAACTCTTATGTTTAACAAAGTAGGCTAAACCTAGGCTCATAAAGGTGCTCAGCCAGAGTGCAATAGCGGTATATTCCCAATGGTTGCGGATGACTTTGGGCAGCAGAATAAGCGGCAGCAGCAAATAGCAGAAGATTTGCATCGTATAAGCGGCTTTGGCAAATAAGGCATCTTTATAGTGGCGACGATACCAATAATGGGCCAAGAGTAGGGCTGAAAATAACTCAAACCGTGCCAGTTTTGCCATAAGCGGTTGGGCACTAAAGCTAAAACTGCCTGTGAGTATTATGCCTTCAACAACCTTAAACAGCAGCGGCAATAGTAAGAGCCAAGCAGCAAACTCGCTCACAACGAGTCTGTCCTTTGCGCTCAAATACAGCAGTAATAGGCTGACGAGTGGCAAGATGGCGAGGTAGTAATCGCTGCTCAAAAGGTAAGCCGCGAGGATAATTGTCGCCACATAAAAACCGCTTAATAGCTCTTTTAACACTCTGTTTAGCTGACTTTCTAGGGTCGAAAGCAATGCATGATGGAGTGTTAATAGCCGAATCACTAAGACTAAGGCGGCGCAACTTAAGGCCTGTGCTAACAGTGGAAAGCCAAAAGCTGACAAGGGAGAAATTGGCGCCCCATCGATAAAGCTTGATTCTAAAAGGCTCATGCCCGTCAGTACACTAGACACATTGAGCCCTAATCCCATCAGCAGCAATACATAGGCTTCGGCGCGCACTGAAACCAGCTCTTCCTTGGTGCCAATCCATAGCAGTAATAAGGCTTCGAGCAGTAAGACTAAGCCGAGGAAATCATGGCTGAGTAAATACAGCGCCGCGAATCCGGCAAAACTTCCTGCAAAGACTAACAATAAGCCGCTGCGGGCTTTTTCTAAGCGGCTTTTTAGCTGCCAATAGAGGGCTGCACAGATCAGCGCGTTGACCGCAAAGATTTCCCCTGCGAACTCAGTAAATTGCGTTAATTCGAATAGCACAAAGGCGAGCAATGCTATTGGCATGGCGAGTATGCGATGGCTCAGTGCATTATGTTTTTCATCCTGATGGGTAAACGGTTTGGTAAATAGTAGGCCTGTGATGCCGTAGAGATAAAAGAACGCATTAATACTGATAAGCGCGAGCAGACTGTCGCCGCCAACGTCGCTGAGTGGCAATTCAATGAAATGGCTAAAAGTTTCGATGCAGCCTATGTGCAACAGGGCGGTGATTTCCAGTAGCAGCGGCCACTTAAGTTTGCGACTCTGGGCAAGGGCGCCTGCACCAATAAGCAGTAAATAAGGCAGATACAATAGCGGCGCATAGCTTTGGGATAACAGCATCATAGGCGCGGTTGAGCCACCGACTAAGGCGATCACGGCGATCACTTTGGCATCTAAGCGCATCGACAGGCCATAACCCGCCAAAGTGATCAATAACAGTAAGATAAAACTCGCGCTATTGGGTATTAACTCAAAATACGGCCCAATAAAGTACGCGCAGAGATAATTAAGTATGAGTCCGAGTCCGACAATACCTGAGCCAAAATCCGCCATGCCCGCGCGTTTTTGGCGAATAAAAATCCCGCCGGCTATGATAGCGTTCGCGCTGGCAAACCCGAGTAGCGCTTTGCCAAGTTCTGAAAACCAATGGTTGATTGAATATTGCAGTAAATAACCAAAGCCTAAGGTCAGGGTGATGATCCCTGCGACAGTCATTAAAAAGACAGGTCCTAATCCCTTAGCCTGATAATGATGGTAGAAAGATTTGACTTGCTCGTTGACTGCCGCAAAGGGTGCCATGACGGCCGCGAGTCCTTGGGATAGCAACTCATCAAATTGACTCGCCGCTTGCACGCTTGCCTGCAATTTGACTTCATCACTCAGCTGTTGATTTTGTGCTTGAATAGGGTGTTCGGTTTTAGCGGTTTGTTCTGTCGAGGTATTTTTCGTTTTTCTTTGCCAAGGGTCTTCTTGCCAAGATTCTGTTGGTATAGGGCCTTGCTGCCATGGGTTGGGTTCTGCTGGGGCTGGTTCTACGGAAGCTGGCTCAAGGGTTGGTGTTTGTGCCGCATAGGTTAATGTAGGCGCGTTATCGGCGGCGGTGAGCACAGATGCAATTGATGAAGCATTCGCTGCCATATTCAGAGTGGTTTCAGCTGCGTCTTCAGTCGCAATTTGCTGACTTAAGGTCTCGAGCTTAGTGGAGAATTCTGCTAATTGACGACCGAGCGAAGATTGCTGCGATAAATGCAGCGATTGTAACTGTGCCAGCTCAGCTTTTAGTTGGGCAACGTCATCCTTTAACGGCATATCTCATTCCTAAGTGTTTAAGTGCTTAACTCATAAACCTTTGTCGGCAAGAAGTGTACTTGTATGTGTATTTTTCGGCTAGTTGTTGTTGATTTTTAGGAAATCTCCGACTGCGACTTTTCCAACATGTCATTGCTCAGCATAAAAAGAGCCCTGTATAAAAAAGAGCCAGATATTGCTAGCTCTCATTTAACGTGTCAATTTCGATGAGGTTATTTTTTCTGTGCCTGCAGGATCACAAATTTACCGTTGGAGGCGACTGTGGTGCAGTTCTTAAATAAGCGCTGTAATTTTACATGGTAAGCCAGATGACGGTTACCGACGATATGTAAGATCCCCCCCTCTTTTAAGCGGCGGCGGGCATCTAAAAACATCTGCCAAGCGATATGATCGGTAATGGCTTCACCTTGATGGAACGGCGGGTTACACAGTACCAGATCCGGTTGGACTTCTTCTGGTAGATGCGTCATGCAATCGTCCCAATAGAAGTGGCCTTTATCTGCGGGCAATTGGTTGCGTGCCCAGTTTGCCTTGGCTGATGCGACTGCCATTTCAGAATCATCGATAAAGTGAATGTCAGCCTCTGGGAATAACTGGGCGGTGCGTAACCCCAGCACGCCATTGCCACAGCCGAGATCAACAATCGACTTAAAATCCCCTTTGGGCAGATTCTCTAGCATGATGCGTGCGCCAATATCGAGTTTGTTGGCGGCAAACACATTACTTAAATTGCTGATCTCAAGTTGATATTCGGGTACGGCCCAAGTGACTTCTTTGGCTAATGGTCTTGATTTGCCATCACTGACACAGGTGATCACTCGCGTGTTTTTCCACGCTAAACTGGCGCTTGCGGGGCCTAAATGCTTAGCAAAGATGTCGAGTAAGGCGCCATTAATCGATTTGGCTTTGGCGGCCACTAATACACGAGTACCAGCGGGTAACACTTGCGACAGGCGCGTAAGCTGGTGGGCAAAGTAGCTTAAGTTCTTAGGCAACTTCATCAATACTAAGGCTAAGTTTTCTGGCAAAGTATCGCGGCTGGTAAACCATTGCAGATTATCCATTGGCAACTGATTGCGGCCATGGTTTTGTTCTGTGCCTAAAAAGCTGGTTCTGGCATCGGTTTCAACAAATAGCGGCCAACTTGGATGCAATTTAGATAAACCGCAGCTTAAGGCGCCGAAACTGTCGTTGATAATGGCGGTTGGCACGGCGGCTTGCTCTGACTCAATAAGGCTTTTGAGTAAGTGTTCATCGGCGGCATCCCAAGCTTGAAGATTAGATTCCTGCTGAGCTGGATACCGTAAGAGTTCGAGTTCAACACCCGCTACTGAAAATTGTGTTGTCATGTGCCACACTGCGCCAATAAATTTAAGGCGCAGATTATCGCAGATTTCATGGCGCAGTGCGACGGCTCGCATGGAGGACGTCAATGCAGCAAGGTAAGTTAGGGTTTGATACAGAGGGTGAGGCTCAAATTAAACCGGCCATCACCTTAGTGCGGGGTTATCTTAATGCTGAGCAGCAAGCGGCGCTAATGAAAGAAGCGCTGACCTATCCCTTAAGCCGCCCCGAAATCCAAGTCTTTGGTCAGTTTCACGCAATTCCCCGCCAGCAAGTGTGGTTTGGCGATTTGGGCTGCGACTATTTATATTCAGGACTGTTTATTCGCGCCTTACCTTGGCCTAAATATGCTCACAAGTTGAGGGATAAGTTAGCGCGGGATTATGGTTTGGAGAGCAATGGGGTATTAGTGAATCGCTACGCCGATGGTAAAGATTGTATGGGCGCCCACAGTGATGATGAACCTGAAATTGCTCAGGGGAGTCATATTGCTTCTATTACCTTAGGCGCCACGCGGGATTTTGTGCTTAAGCATAAGCACAGTCAAACCAAGTACTGCATCAGTTTGCACAGTGGCGATCTACTGATCATGCACTGGCCTATGCAAAGTGACTGGTTACACAGTTTGCCTAAACGTTTGAAAGTAAAAGAGCCGCGTTGGAACTATACCTTTAGACAACTTATCGTTAATTTCCATGGTTAATTGCCTCCCGCTAACTGCCTATGGTGAAGCACTGCGAAATATGACTGGATATAAAGTGGTAGGGCATCAACAAATTGAAAGCGTGAATTTGATCTTTTCAATTTGAAGCAGTACTCTGCGGCAACTGGATTTCCCCATTCTGAGACTCGAATATGTCCAATACTCATGTGCAGGGCACTGTGGCTAACACTATTTCGCAGAAATTAACCGAATGCTTTTCGCCGACCCATTTAGAAGTGATTAACGAAAGTAATCGTCACCATGTACCACCGAATTCAGAAACCCACTTTAAAGTTGTGCTGGTGAGCGAGCAGTTTGATGGCTTACGTTTATTAGCCCGTCATCGATTGGTCAACACTCACTTAGCCCATGAGTTAGCCAATGGCGTGCATGCTTTGTCTATTCACACTTTCACTCAAAATGAGTGGGATGCGAATGCACAAGTACCTAATACGCCAAATTGTCGCGGTTAATTAATCGCTCAATAAGACTGTTTAGCTTAGATTTCAAGGCCACTCTTCATAGAGTGGCTTTTTGTTTTAGGCCAACTTAAGACCGTTTTTGGATTTGCCGACCTTAGTTTCTAGTTTCCCTACCTTAGTTTCTGTGTTAACAATATGTTTTATTTTAAGAGGTTGGGCGATGTGATTGTCGATACCCATCCTGAGTGCATTTCCATGTCAGTTGGATCCATGCGCTCGTTTGACATCAGGGAGACTATTAAAAATGCGTAAGTTAGGGAGTTTGTTTATCTCAGTGCTGCTGATGGGACTGAGCGGTTGTAACCCCGTCTCCAGTGATGCGCAAAGCGTAGCCGCTTCCCATGCCGCAACTGATGTTCCCCACGCTTTACCTGCTATTGAATGGCGTCTTGCAACCTCTTGGCCGAAAAACTTCCCCGGTTTAGGCATGGCTCCTGAGCGTTTTGCGCATTTAGTCGATGAAATGTCTAACGGTCGGTTAAAGATTAGCGTTTATGGTGCGGGTGAGTTGATGCCCGCTTTTGCCGTATTTGATGGTGTGAGTCAGGGTAAAATTCAAATGGCCCACTCCGCTTCTTTCTACTGGAGAGGAAAAGCGCCCGCAGCGCAGTTTTTTTCATCGATCCCCTTTGGTATGACCGCACAGGAAATGAATGGCTGGCTTCACTATGGCGGTGGTATGGAGCTGTGGACTGAAGTGTATCAACCCTTTGGGATTATCCCCTTCGCGGGAGGCAATACAGGGATGCAGATGGGCGGCTGGTTTAATAAACCCATTAATACTATTGCGGATTTTAAGGGATTGAAGGTCCGTATGCCGGGCTTAGGTGGTGAAGTGTTGAAACGCGTTGGTGCTGTACCTGTAAACATGGCGGGGCATGAACTTTATGGTGCATTGCAAACGGGGGCGATTGATGCCGCAGAATGGGTAGGGCCAGTGAATGATCTTGCCTTCGGTTTACATAAAGTGGCTAAGTATTATTATTATCCAGGTTGGCATGAGCCAGGTTCAAATATGGAATTCTTGATTAATACCGCTGCCTTTGAGAGTTTACCTGAGGATTTACAGGCCATAGTCAGAGTTGCTGCGAGAGCCATTAACCAAGATATGCTCGATGAATACACGACCCGTAACGTGACCGCCCTTGAAACCTTAGTGAAGGACGAAGGTGTGGAGCTTAAAGCGTTTCCACCGAACGTCTTGTTGGAGCTTGAGAAAATTTCCAAACAAGTGATTGAAGATCAAGCGAATCAAGATCCCTTAATGCGAAAGGTGTACGATGCCTACCACACGTATGAGCAAGGTGTGCGCCAGTACCATAAAATATCTGAGGATGCTTACAGTCAACAGCGTCAACACTAAATGATGGTTTTTTTACTGCAAACTGTCACATTAGCATCTGATTTATATGAGATGATTTCATCTTAGATTATCTTGTTATCGGCGTAATTCATTTGGTGTTATGCTTGCAAGCCATAAATAGACAGTTACAGTGGCGTTGATGTCGCCCTGAGAATTTGGAGATCCCTATGCCATTACTTGATAGCTTTACCGTCGACCATACTCGGATGAATGCCCCTGCGGTTCGTATCGCTAAGCATATGAGCACGCCAAAGGGCGATGCTATTACTGTATTTGATTTACGTTTTTGCGCACCGAATAAAGAGATCCTCAGTGAGCGCGGAATTCATACTCTAGAGCATTTGTTCGCGGGTTTTATGCGTGACCATTTAAATGGCAGCGATGTTGAGATCATTGATATTTCGCCAATGGGATGTCGTACCGGTTTTTATATGAGTTTGATTGGTGAACCCACAGAGCGCCAAGTGGCCGATGCGTGGTTAGCCGCGATGGAAGATGTGCTTAAAGTGGTTGAGCAGTCTGAAATCCCTGAGCTGAACGAATACCAATGTGGTACGTATGAGATGCATTCATTAGAGCAAGCACAAGATATCGCCCGTAATATTATTGCGGCAGGCGTAAGTGTTAATCGTAATGACGATCTAAAATTAAGCGATGAAATTCTAGGTAACCTGTAATTGTTCGCACTCTTATAGTATGAGAGTGCTTCGTTAGTAAATTCAGTTTCCTGAAGTTAATAAGAGAAAGCGACGAGAGTCGCTTTTTTTTTCATTCAAATTCAGCTATTTTACAAGTTAATAACAAAAACACCGTACGCTAACAAAGTTTTTGGGAGCTTGGTATGCCTAGTCGTTACTTCACTGTATCACTTTGTGCAATTTCTGTATTTCTTGCCTGTTCTAGCACAACGTTCGCCGATGATCTTCACAGTCAAATGCTTGAATTGAACAAGCTCAATGACACATTTCATTCAACGTCTAATCGTTTAGCATTAGGTCAATTGACGGCTTTGACGGTTTTGCCTGCGGATCTGAGTGGAAATCCCGCGAGCATCAGCATGCGCAGTGCGACTCAAGGTATTGCGGTATTACAAGATAGAGTGTATTTCTCCCCTGCGCCGTATTCTGCACCGCAATTACAACTCTTACCTAATCTGCTGCAGCAGCAGAGTGTTACTGCCACCCCGATGGCAAATATGGCTGTCGGTGGGCAAGGTGCGTTTGGGGTGGTGAGTTATCAAACCTTACCTGTTGCTGAGCAGACCGAGAATAGTAAGGCGACTCTCGAGGGCAATACCGATTCAGACTACAGTGTCGATATGAATTGGGGAGTTAAGCAAAAAGAGTATGGCATGATACTCGCGGTTAATTATGCAGATAATAGCGGCGCCGATCACTTGCTCAATGGTCAAGACACAGACCATCAAACGACAGACATCTTATTTAAAATCAATGCTGCGAGTTTACTCGGTGCCAGAAGTCCACAGGTGACTGAGTTTACTTACCAGTTTCTCGATGATGATAGCTATCGCTCTCAACTTGGATTAACACAGGCCGATTGGCAACAAGATCCTATGAGTTTGTATTCGGCCACTGCGGCGGATAAACATCAGGGGCGACATCATAAGTACCAACTGTCTCACCAAGTTACGCTCAATAGTGGGCATAAGGTCACCACAGACTTTTACTACCAGTCCTATTCGCAGCAATTAAACCAACTCAATCAATTTGATGGGCAAATGTTCGATGCCCAGAGTCTTGCTGCATTGGCCGCATTTGAACGTCAGCCGACAGTCGATGGCGTCGAACTGGCTTCTTTACAACAAGACAATGATTTCAGCTCCTTTGGGGCACAAACTGAATCAGTGAATCAGTATGGTGCCCATCAAATTATCTATAGTGCCCGTTATCATACGGATAAAGCCGAGATGCACCTTGGCGATCAACAGAGTCTATGGCAGCAGGACTTGAGTTTAGTGAGTGATGCACAAAATGCGTTATTGGCCTATACCGACGATGCAACAGCATTTACTTCGGCAATCGATTCTTTGTTTAATTGGGACGAATTACAGATAAAGCTCGCGCTTGCCTATGAACAAGTGAGCGTCAATCGCAAGGTCGATTTAGCTTATGTAGGACTGGATGCGGCTGATTTCTCCGACAGCGATTGGATGCCACAACTCGGTGTTTTATATGATGCTGGAGATTGGCGCTTTAGTACGGATATTCGCCGCTCATGGACCGCCGCGAGTGCAGGTAATCTTGAGCAAGAGGCGCAAGTGTCGCTGCAATATCAAGTCAGCGCCCAATATGCCAGCGAGCATTTTAGTGCTGATATCAAAACCTACGTCCAAGATTTTGAAAATCTTCATGTGAATTGTGATGCGTATACCCAATGCGCCGACAGTCGTTTGTGGGTTCAAGGTAATGTTGTGGATGTACTGACCAAAGGAGTTGAGCTGAATCTTGGCTACCAGTGGGATATCGGTAGTGTACAGTTACCATTAGTCTTAAATTATCAATATTCGAATTCGGAATATCAAACCAATAGCTGTAACGAAATCCAAGGTTGCGTTGTGGCTGGTGATAGAGTGGCTTGGTTACCTGAGCAGCAATTGCATTTTAGTGCTGGAATGAAATATGCCGAATATGAATTGAATGCAAATGTCTTTTATCAATCCGAGCGGGAAATGGGCCAATTTGGCGCTGAATTACAGCCTATCGCAGTACAATGGCGTGTAGATTTAGCGGCGAATTATCATTTTGATCGCCACCATGAGATTTATTTTAGGGTAGAAAATCTCTTAGATGAGTCATTAGTTACGACAGCATCAAATAGCGGAATTCGATCGGGAAATGGACGTATTAGCTATTTAGGTTATCAATGGCGCTTTTAAATTGAGTTTTATTTTGTTTGAATTTAAATCAATTGAAACAAATAAGATCGATTTCGGCTGCGTTTAGTGGACGTTTCGACTTTTTGCTAAATTAAATCTTTAATTATTAATGCTATAGTACCCAGTGGCCGTAATATTCTCTCTTTCTGATCAGTCACTAGGTCGGAAGGTGAACGCCGTAGCGCATGATTCTTTTCAATCCGTATTTTAGGTTTGAAATCACCTATAATTTTCGTGGCGATGCCAAGTCAATTGGGGTAAAATGCGCGCGACCAGCGTGATTGCGATCGCATTTCTGTGATAAATCTGCGCTAGCTCAATGCAGTAGGTTTTGTTTAAAACCTAAGTATTTAGCAGGAACGCGGCGCATTGTCTTTCCTTCAAACGTAGTGCTTGTGGATATGATTACAATTAAGAAAGGATTGGAACTGCCTATAGCAGGCGGACCAGAGCAAGTTATCCATAATGGCCCAGCCATTAAACATGTAGCTACTTTGGGTGAAGAGTATATTGGCTTACGTCCAACGATGAAGATCAAAGTGGGCGATAAAGTACAAAAAGGCCAAGTTCTTTTTGAAGATAAGAAGAATTTAGGCGTTAAATATACGGCTTTAGCCAGTGGTACTATATTAGACATTAACCGGGGCGCCCAGCGTGTTCTGCAGTCTGTTGTCATTGAAGTGGAAGGAAACGACAGCGTTGCCTTTGCTAAATATGATGCCACTGCACTTGATACGCTCGACTCGCAGTTAGTCCGTGACAATCTGATTGAATCAGGTTTATGGACTGCTTTGCGTACTCGTCCTTTTAGCAAAGTTCCTGCTGTAGACTCTTCTGCTGCTGGTATTTTTGTAACCGCAATAGATACTCAACCTCTTGCCGCTGATCCCGTTGTGGTGATCCGTGAGCATAAAGAAGATTTTGCTAATGGTCTTAAGGTCTTAGCAAGACTTACTGACGGTAAAGTTTACCTTTGTAAAGCGCCTGGCGCTGATATTCCTGCCGCAAACGCCCAAGTTGAAGAATTTGCTGGTGTGCACCCTGCAGGATTAGTCGGTACTCACATTCACTTCTTATTGTCTGCCTCTGCAAAACGTACCGTTTGGCATATTGGTTACCAAGATGTAATAGCAATTGGTCAGCTATTTACGACGGGTGAACTCAATACCGAACGTGTTATTGCGATCGCAGGCCCTAAAGCGGCTAAGCCAAGACTCGTACGCACTGTTGTGGGCGCGAGCATGACTGAATTAACCGCAGGTGAAGCCTTAGATGGCAATGTTCGTCTGATTTCAGGCTCTGTTCTGAATGGTCGTACAGCCGTTGGCCCACAAGGGTATTTAGGTCGTTACCATGTTCAAGTAAGTCTGTTAGAAGAAGGTACAGAGAAAGAATTTTTAGGCTGGGTATTACCAGGCTCAGACAAATATTCTATCACTCGTGCATTCTTAGGACATCTTGCTCCTTCTCGTCTGTTCAGCATGACGACCAGTACAGGTGGTTCAGACCGCGCTATGGTGCCAATTGGTAACTATGAGCGTGTAATGCCATTGGACATTCTTCCTACTATGTTGTTGCGTGACTTGATTTCAGGTGACTTTGACGGTGCTGCTACGTTAGGCGCGTTAGAGTTAGATGAAGAAGATCTCGCACTGTGTACGTTCGTATGTCCAGGCAAGTATGACTACGGTTCATATCTGCGTGACTGTCTAGATACGATCGAGAGGGAAGGCTAATGAGCTTGAAAGATTTTTTCGAACGTATTGAACCCGACTTTGAAAAAGGCGGTAAATACGAAAAGTTTTATGCCCTATTCGAAGCGGCATACACGATTTTTTATACCCCAGGTAAAGTGAACAAGGGCAAAACCCATGTTCGCGATAACCTCGACCTAAAACGTATGATGATTACGGTTTGGGCTTGTGCTTTCCCCGCGATGTTCGTGGGTATGTACAACGTAGGTTTACAAGCTCAATTAGCTTTAGTGGCTGGTTTTGCTACTCCTGACGTATGGCAAGTGAGCTTGTTCAGCATGTTCGGTACCGAACTGACGGCAAACTCTGGCTGGCCTGCGCTGATGTGGTATGGCGCCTGTTTCTTCCTACCTATCTACGCGGTGACCTTTGCCGTCGGTGGTATCTGGGAAGTGCTGTTTGCCTCTATCCGTGGTCATGAAGTCAACGAAGGTTTCTTCGTTACCTCTATCCTGTTTGCTTTAACGCTGCCAGCAACTATCCCATTATGGATGGTGGCGCTGGGTATCACCTTCGGTGTGGTCGTGGCGAAAGAAGTGTTCGGTGGTACAGGGCGTAACTTCTTAAACCCAGCACTAGCGGGTCGTGCCTTCTTGTTCTTCGCTTATCCGTTGAATATGTCAGGTGATACCTCATGGGTTGTGGCTGACGGTTACTCAGGTGCAACTGCACTGAGCCAAGCGGCGTCTGGCACTTTAGATTACGCAATTAACCAAAACTGGTGGGATGCGTTCTTCGGTTTCATTCCAGGTTCAGTGGGTGAAGTGTCTACATTAGCGATTCTGTTAGGTGGTTTGGTCATCATCTACACGCGTATCGCTTCATGGCGTATCGTTGGCGGTGTAATGGTGGGCATGATTGCCATTTCTACGCTGCTTAACGTTGTCGGTAGTGACACTAATCCAATGTTTGCAATGCCTTGGTACTGGCACTTAGTGTTAGGTGGTTTTGCGTTTGGCATGATGTTCATGGCGACAGACCCAGTGTCAGCGTCATTTACTAACCAAGCTAAATGGGCATACGGTATCTTGATCGGTGCAATGGCTGTGTTTATCCGCGTGATTAACCCTGCATTCCCTGAAGGCATGATGTTGGCAATTTTGTTTGCTAACTTGTTCGCGCCATTGTTCGACCACTTCGTGGTTCAGGCAAATATCAAGCGGAGGATTGCCCGTGGCTAGTAATAAAGATTCGTTCGGCAGAACCTTATTTATCGTCGTTGGCCTGTGTCTAATTTGTGCGATATTTGTGTCTACTGCAGCAGTGTTACTGAGACCGACTCAAGCAGAAAATAAACTGCTTGATAAGCAAAAGTACATTCTGGAAGCCGCTGGTCTTATCGATACTAAAGCGGGCAAAGTGACCAAAGCGCAAATTCTGGATACATACGGCAAACACATCGAAGCTAAACTGGTCGATTTGAAAACGGGTGCTTGGGTTGAGGGTGTTGATGCTGACACTTATGATCAACGTAAAGCGTCTCGTGATGTGAAAACCTCATTTGTACCTGAGAATGACATCGCTTCAGTGAAACGTGTTGCTGATAAGGCTGTGGTTTATCTTGTTCGTGACGGCCAAGGTAAATTAACCAGTGTCATTCTGCCAATCCATGGTTATGGCCTATGGTCTACTATGTATGCCTTCCTTGCTATGGATGCTGACCTAAACACAGTGCAAAGCTTAGTCTACTACGAGCACGGCGAAACGCCGGGCTTAGGTGGCGAAGTGCAAAATGCTCAGTGGAAAGCGAAATGGCATGGCAAAAAGTTATTTGATGAGCAAGGTAAACTCGCTATCAGCGTAACGAAAAACCCAACTGTTGCTAGCACTGAGTACGGTGTAGATGCATTATCTGGCGCAACCTTAACGAGTAACGGTGTACAACATTCACTGACATTCTGGTTGGGTAAAGAAGGTTTTGCGAGTTTCATTGAAAAAGCACGCAATGGAGGTCTCAACTAATGTCTGACGCTAAAGAACTGAAACAGGTTCTGACCGGACCTATAGTCAACAACAACCCGATTGCTTTACAAGTACTTGGTGTATGTAGTGCATTAGCGGTAACGAGCAAGCTCGAAACTGCACTGGTAATGGCGTTGGCGTTAACTGCGGTAACTGCGTTTTCGAACCTGTTTATCTCAATGATCCGTAATCATATTCCAAGCAGTGTGCGTATTATCGTACAGATGACCATTATTGCCTCTTTGGTAATCGTGGTTGACCAATTGCTGCAGGCTTATGCTTATCAGATCTCTAAGCAGCTGTCGGTATTCGTCGGTCTGATTATTACGAACTGTATCGTAATGGGTCGTGCCGAAGCTTACGCGATGAAAACACCGCCAATGATGAGCTTTATGGATGGTATCGGTAACGGTTTAGGTTACGGTGCGATTCTGTTAGCTGTTGGCTTCGTACGTGAACTGTTTGGTAACGGTTCTCTGTTCGGTGTTGAAATCCTGCACAAGATCTCTGATGGCGGCTGGTACCAACCAAACGGTCTGCTACTACTGCCTCCGAGTGCGTTCTTCCTGATCGGTGTTTTGATTTGGATTATTCGTACCTATAAGCCAGAGCAAGTTGAAGCAAAAGGGTAAGTGCGATGGAACATTATATTAGCCTGTTAATTCGCTCTGTTTTCATTGAAAACATGGCACTGGCCTTCTTCCTAGGTATGTGTACTTTCTTGGCTGTGTCTAAGAAAGTCACTACAGCCATGGGCCTAGGGATTGCGGTAGTTGTAGTGTTAACTATCTCTGTCCCAGCAAACCAAGTTATCTATCAAGGGCTGCTAGCTCCTGGTGCACTTGCTTGGGCTGGCGCACCTGAAGCTGACTTAAGCTTCTTGAAATTCATTACCTTTATCGGTGTGATTGCGGCTTTGGTTCAAATTCTGGAAATGGCACTGGACAAGTACTTTCCACCTTTGTACAACGCATTAGGTATTTTCTTACCTTTGATCACAGTGAACTGCGCGATTTTCGGTGCGGTATCATTCATGGTTGAGCGTGACTACAAGCTAGGCGAGAGTGTGGTGTTTGGTTTCGGCTCAGGAGTGGGTTGGGCATTAGCTATCGTATTGATGGCCGGTATCCGTGAGAAGCTGAAGTATGCCGACGTGCCTAACGGCCTACGTGGTTTAGGGATTACCTTTATCACCGCTGGTTTGATGGCCTTAGGTTTCATGTCGTTTTCAGGTGTGTCTCTGTAAGAGACACATAACGGCTTCTTGAATTGGACCTTCTAAGGATAAGTTAATGGATATTCTTGGTATTTTTAAATCTACTCCGCTCGAGGTTTACCTCGGTGTGAGTATGTTTACTGCTATCGTCCTCATCTTGGTATTAGTGATTTTATTCGCTAAGTCTAAGTTAGTGGCTAGTGGTGACATCACGATCGGCATTAATGACGATCCTGAAAAAGCGATTACAACCGGTGCGGGCGGTAAGTTGTTAGGCGTTTTGGCTAACAGCGGTATCTTCGTATCGAGTGCGTGTGGTGGCGGTGGCTCATGTGGCCAATGTCGCGTGGTGATTAAGTCTGGCGGCGGCGATATTTTGCCAACGGAACTTGACCACATCAGCAAAGGTGATGCCCGTAAAGGTTGTCGTCTTTCTTGTCAGGTTAACGTTAAGAACGATATGGAAATCGAGCTTGACGAAGAAATCTTCGGTATCAAGAAATGGGAATGTGAAGTTATCTCTAACGATAACAAAGCCACTTTCATTAAAGAACTGAAGCTGCAAATTCCTGATGGCGAGTCTGTACCATTCCGTGCTGGCGGTTATATTCAAATCGAAGCACCAGCTCATCATATTAAATATGCAGATTTTGATGTGCCTGCACAATACCGTGGCGACTGGGAACACTTCGGTTTCTTCAATCTTGAATCTAAGGTTGATGAAGAAACTATCCGTGCATACTCAATGGCTAACTACCCAGAAGAGTTCGGCATTATTATGCTGAACGTGCGTATTGCTACGCCTCCACCACGTAACTTGACTCTGCCTTGCGGTAAGATGTCATCTTACATTTGGAGCTTAAAAGCTGGCGATAAAGTGACAATTTCTGGCCCATTCGGTGAATTCTTCGCGAAAGATACCGATGCAGAAATGGTGTTTATCGGCGGTGGTGCGGGTATGGCGCCAATGCGTTCACATATCTTCGATCAACTGAAGCGTCTTCAGTCTAAACGTAAGATGAGCTTCTGGTACGGTGCACGTTCTAAGCGTGAAATGTTCTACGTAGAAGATTTCGACGGCCTAGCGGCTGAGAATGATAACTTCGTATGGCATGTGGCACTTTCAGATCCTCAACCAGAGGACAACTGGGATGGTTACACAGGTTTTATTCATAACGTATTGTATGAAAACTATCTGAAAAACCATGATGCTCCAGAAGATTGTGAGTTCTACATGTGTGGACCTCCAATGATGAACGCTGCCGTCATTGGTATGTTGAAAAATCTTGGTGTCGAAGACGAAAACATCCTGTTGGATGACTTCGGCGGCTAATGTTCATTAGTCCTAGATAGAAAAGTTGCAGATGTTGAGGTTAACCTTTCATCTGCAACTTTTGCATTTAAGGGCCCAAATAAGAGTAGTAGGTCACTATGTTTCAGACCTTAAAGATCAATACCTCAGCACTAAAGCATTCATTTAACTGGCTAGTCCTCGTGGGACTGGCCTTTTTTGTTTCAGCCTGTTCAAAGCAAAACGAAGTCATTTCGTTGGCCGGCAGCACTATGGGCACGACTTATCACATTAAAGTCGTTCCGAATGAGCAGATGCCGACGGCGCAGTTACTTCAAGCGGAAATTGATTTAGCCCTTGAGCTAGTCAATGACCAGATGTCGACCTATCGGCCTAATTCAGAATTATCCCGTTTCAACCAATTGCCATTGGAGCAAAGCGTTGAAGTCTCACCGGATACCATAAAAGTGGTGCAAGAGGGAATACGTTTATATCAAGTGACGGATAAGGCACTTGATATTACCTTAGGTCCTTTAGTTAATCTGTGGGGGTTTGGACCTGATAAGCGTCCAACTAAAGTTCCGACACAGGCTGATATTGATGCGGCTAAAGCCAAAACAGGGATTAGTGAACTTTCCATTGAAGGCAACCGTCTAAGTAAGCACAACACCCATTTATATGTAGATTTATCATCAATCGCGAAGGGATTTGGGGTTGATAAGATCGCTTCCATTCTTGATAAATACCACGCGACAGGGTATTTAGTTGAAATCGGTGGCGAACTGAGTATCAAAGGTGCCAAAGGTGATGGAAGCTCTTGGCGTGTTGCTATAGAGCAACCGACCAATGATGGCTCTGAAGCCGTACAGCAGGTTATTGCACCTGGTACTATGGCGATGGCGACCTCTGGTGACTATCGTAATTATTATGAAGAAGACGGCCAACGTTTTACGCATATAATCGATCCGCGTACTGGTTTGCCGATAAATCATAAGTTAGCATCCGTGACTGTATTGCATCAAAATTGTATGACGGCCGACGGTTTTGCGACGGCCATGATGGTTTTGGGCACAGAAGCATCATTGGAGCTTGCCAAGAAGGAACACTTGGCGATAATGCTAATCGAAAAGCAAGGCGACGGATTTAAGGTCTATTACAGCGACGCCTTCAAGCCTTTCCTTATTTAGTTTTTGGAGTAAACCATGACCTCTTTTATTGCGGCATTTGTGATCTTGTTAGTCTTCTTTTTGCTCATGTCGATTGGTTATCTCATCAAGCGCAAAGCCGTTGAAGGAAGTTGTGGCGGTTTAGGTGTTCTAGGGATTGAAAAAGCGTGTGATTGTGATGACCCTTGTGACAAACGTAAACGTCGTATGGCCGCTGAAGAAGCGCGTCGTGAAAAGTTAACGAAAGACCGCATTATCTAAATAGTCTTGATTCGATCATAGCTTCCGATTTAGGGGGCTATTTTTTTGCCTCGTATTTTCTTACACGGGTTAATCATTTGAGATTTATCCTTGGGATTAGAGTGGGATAGCAAGTTAATCTAAGCAGGAATGAGAATGCTTTTCATCATTAAGTGAGTGAAATATAAAGATAATTTGAGTTGGTCGATAAATTGTACTAGGCTAGAAGCTTGATTTAGATCAATCTTTTCACGCTTACCAAGGATAGTAACTTATGAAAGGTCATCCTAAAGTGGTTGGGCAACTGAATCGGGTGCTTACCTGTGAGTTGACCGCCATCAATCAATATTTCCTCCATGCCCGCATGTTTAAACATTGGGGCTTAGAGAAGTTAAACCACGTCGAATACAAAAAATCCATCCAAGATATGAAGCACGCCGATAAGCTCATCGAGCGAGTGCTGTTTTTGGAAGGTCTGCCTAATCTGCAACAACTCGAAAAACTTCGCATTGGTGAACATAGCCAAGAGATGCTCGACTGCGATCTGGCCATGGTGCAAGAGCAGCTTACATTGCTGCGTGATGCGATTAGCTTGTGTGAAGCCGAACAGGACTATGTGAGCCGCGATCTGCTGGAAGATATTCTCGAAGACGAAGAAGAGCACTTAGATTGGCTCGAGTCGCAGCAAGAGCTCATTACGCTAACCGGTATTCAAAATTATCTACAATCGCAAATTAGCGACCAATAGGAGCAAGATATGAAAGGCGATAAAGACGTTATCGATGCGTTAAATCGACTCCTAACGGGAGAACTCTCGGCAATGGATCAGTATTTTGTCCATGCCCATATGTATGAAGATTGGGGCCTGAATGAACTCTATGAGCGTATCGCCCATGAGTCAGATGATGAGAAAGCCCATGCAGCCAAATTAGTGCAGCGCATTTTATTCCTCGAAGGTACACCCAATGTTGCCGCCCGTGAGGCATTGAACATAGGTAAAGATGTAGAAGAGATGCTACGTAATGATCTCGCCTACGAATACAAGGTCGCGGACGATTTGCGCAAAGTGATTGCACTGTGTGAGCAGAAGCAAGATTACCAGACCCGCGAAATCCTTGAAGTATTACTTGACGATACAGAGTCTGACCATATGTATTGGCTCGAAAAACAACTTGGGCTTATCGACCGTGTTGGGCTGCAAAACTACCTGCAAACTAAGATGTGAGCTTTAGATTGTTAGGTTGAGTAAATACCTAGGCCATTGAGTGTAATGGCCTAGGAACTCAGTTATTAAGCATGTCTGTTGTTCCTCACACTTGTCTTGTTCTCTTTTTTAGCGCTAGGCCACATCTTATTGGCCCCAAATCTATCAGGAATACTTGATTACTGTTTTTATATACAGTATTTTGGCGTTGGAGGAATTCAACGTGCGAAAAATTATTCATATCGATATGGACTGCTATTTTGCGGCAGTGGAAATGCGCGACTTTCCCGAATACCGTGGCAAGCCTTTAGCCGTGGGCGGCAGTAGCGATCGTCGAGGTGTTATCAGCACTTGCAGTTACGAGGCACGTAAATTCGGTGTACGTTCAGCAATGGCAACGGCTTATGCCTTTAAGTTGTGCCCTGAGCTGATTTTAGTACCAGGCCGGATGCAGGTTTACAAAGAAGTGTCGCTACAAATTCGTGAAATATTTTCCCGCTATACCCAATTAATTGAGCCGCTTTCCTTAGATGAAGCTTATTTGGATGTGAGTGAGTGCCAGCAATATAAGGGCTCAGCGACCTTGATTGCCCAAGCGATTCGTCGCGATATCTTAGCCGAAACGGGTTTAACCGCATCGGCGGGTATCGCGCCAGTAAAATTTTTAGCTAAGGTCGCCTCGGATCTGAACAAGCCAAACGGCCAATATGTCATTACGCCAGAGACGCTTTCTGAGTTTGTTAAGACCTTATCGCTGCGTAAAATTCCCGGTGTTGGTAAAGTCACCGCAGAAAAGCTCTCTTCGCTCGGGCTCAATACCTGTGGTGATGTGCAAGCTTATTCTAAACCTGAGCTCTTAGCGCGATTCGGTAAGTTTGGTGGTGTGTTGATTGAGCGTTCCCAAGGCATAGATGAACGGGGTATTTCTGCCGACAGAGAGCGCAAGTCAGTGGGGGTTGAAACCACATTAGCAAAGGATATTTATAGCTTAGAGCATTGCCAGCAGGTGATGTCGAGTTTGATCCAAGAACTGTCGTTGCGTTTAAGTCGCAGTGCTAAGGAACGCAAAATACATAAACAGGTGGTCAAACTTAAGTTTAATGATTTCAAGCAGACTACAATTGAGCACCGCAGCGATGAAGTCTCGATTGTAATGTTTTATGAGCTACTCGCGCAGGCTATGGAAAGGCAAGAAGGCCGTGGCATTCGTCTATTGGGTATTTCGGTCGGCCTTACCGATTCTACTCTTGTCGTCGCCACAAGCTTAAACGGCCAGACTCAGCTGGATTTAGCACTCTAGCCGTTTATTGAGTCGATAAGCCGCAGACTCATGCCTGCATTGGCTCAATAAGCCTCGGGTGGATTCGCCAACATAAAATCAATTAACAGTCTGACCCGTAAGGGCAGGTTGTCTCGATCGCGATACATCAAGTAGGCGGTGCGCGGAATACCTTGCCACTCGGGCAGTATTTGAATGAGTTTGCCACTTCGTATCTGTTCACTCGCCATGCTGATGGGTATGAGTCCAATCCCAAGCCCCGCCACCACGGCCTGACAGGCAATCGCCATATCATCGACGGCTAATTTGATATTTCCCCTTGGTTCAAACTCGACATTTTGCCCTGTGCTATTGTGCTGTAAACGCCACGTTTTTGTGGGCTTGGCGATGATAACCGGATGCTGATCCAGCTCTTCAATGGATTGCAGCGTATGCCACTGCGTTGCCGATGTGCTGGTGCAAAGTACAAAGCTAATCGTGGTAAGTGGCCTTGCAATCCAATCGGGATCTTTAGGTTCGCCCACTCGAAAGGCGATATCGATGGCGTTTTCACTGACATCGATATTCATGTTCGACAGACTTAAATCGATATCAATATTGGGATAATGCCGTTGGAAGGCGTTGAGTGATTCACCTAGCCAGCGATAGGTTGTATTGATGGGCGCCGAGATCCGCAATTTGCCAACCGCTTGATGTTTATCCGCATGCAACTCACCAGATACCTGGTTTAACTCGATAAACAGCGGGCCGCAGCGTTCGAGATACCGCTGACCTGTGGCGGTAAGGTTGACTCTATGGGCGTCTCTGTGCAGTAAACGCAGACCTAAGGATTGTTCTAACAGATTGATTCGACGGCTTAAGGTTGAAGGTGGAATGCCTAAGTGCTGCGCCGCGAGCTTAAAACTCCCTTGCTGTGCCACCACCCAAAATAAGCGCATATCGTCTAAGGAATAATTAAGTTTCATATTTGGAATTTAAGCTCTCAATCTTGTTGGTTTTAATAATATATGAAACTTATAAACTAAGCTCAATCCCAATTACCTCCCTAGAGGCCGATATGAAATCCCATACACCTTACATGACATTCGTTTGTCTACTGATTTGCGTTTTTAGCTGGGGCAGTGTGTTTCCTATTGCTAAGCGAGTGCTGGAGGAGATGTCAGGAGAGTCGCTCGTCTTCTGGCGTTTTACCATTGCGGCTGTGACTCTAGCGTTATATATCGTTTTTACTCGTCAGGTTTGGCCCAAATTGAGTTTGACGCAATATATTGTCATAGCGTTAGTGGGTGTGATTGGTGTGGGCGGCTTAAATCTGGCGTTATTTAATGGCCTGCAGCACACCTCTGCTGCCAATGGTGCCTTGATTATGGCGCTCAGCCCGCTGGTGACTTCAATCGTCAATGCGCTATTACAGCGTGAATGGCTCAGCAGACAACAAGTGTTTAGCTTAGTGGGTGGATTGGCGGGCGTACTGCTAGTGATCACCAACGGTAGTGTGCAGCAGTTGCTCAACTTTAGTTTTAACCAAGGTGATGTGATGATTGCCGCCGGCATGTTGGCGTGGAGTGGTTATACCATTTGTTCGCAACGGGTCGGCCATTGGTTGCCTGTGTTGCCATTTACCTTGCTGAGTATGATAGCTGCCAGTGTGTCTATGTCCGTGGTTGGGCTTGGCCGAGGTGAGTTTCACCCTTGGCTAGAGTTGATGGAACTGTCGGCAACGGCTTTTTCTAGCGTGCTCTACATAGGTTTGTTCGCCACTGTGCTCGGTTATCTGTTTTGGATTAACGGTGTTAAGGCGCTTGGCCCCGCTAAGGCATCGATTTTTTTTAATCTCGTGCCCGTTTTTGCAGCATTAACGGCGTTAGCCATGGGGCAGGCAGTGACGGAAATTCAGTTGGTAGGGATGCTGATAGTGATCCTTGCGTTGATGTTACCTATGTTAGTCAACCTACGCGCGGCAAGAGGCTTAGTGGTTAAGCGCTGCTAATCTGTGCTAGCTTTGCTGTTTAAATATAAGGGAGCACCTGAATTCAGATAATCACTGCGACAGGTTTATGCTCCCTTATTCGTTAGAGGGGACTTTTCAAACATCACTGATTTACAAAAGGTAACTTATATAAAAGCTTTCACCCTCAACAAATTACAGTTTAAAGCGGCTGACCAGCGCCGTGAGATTACTCGCCATTGACGAGAGTTGTACGCTTGCTGCGTAGATTTCATCAGTGGTTCGTAGACTCTCCTCCGACTGTTCGGCAATGTGTTGAATATTTTGATGACTCTCGTTGGCCATAGTGGTTTGTGCTTTAGCCGCGAGGGCGATTTGATTATTCATCTCACTAATTTGGCTGACCATTTCTGCAATATGCGCTAAGGCTTCACCGGCATTACTGGCGGCTTCTACGCTTGAGATAGCCTTTTCATTACCGATATTAATCGCCGCCACAGCGCTTTGAGTGCCATTTTGCACATTGGCGATCATCAATTTAATTTCTTCGGTGGATTGGTGAGTCTTAGAGGCGAGGGATCGCACTTCATCGGCAACCACTGCAAATCCGCGTCCTTGTTCGCCCGCGCGCGCCGCTTCAATTGCGGCGTTAAGGGCTAATAGATTCGTCTGTTCGGCAATGGCTTGAATCACCTCAAGCACGCGGCCGATATGTTGGCCTTCCTGTTCGAGTTTATTGATCTGCATTTCTGCCGTGCCTACATCTCCCGCAAGTTCACGAATCACATTGATGGTTTTTTTCACTCTTGCCTGACCGTCGGCGGTAAATACGTCGGCTTGTTTAGCGGCATCGGCGGCATGACTGGCACTGACCGATACTTCTTGCACTGATGCGGCAATATGATCGCTGGCATCGGCGATTCTGTGGGTTGCAGCTTGTTGATCCATCAAGGTATGTTTTGCTGATGCGCTGGTTTTGGCTAGACCTTCGGCAGCGATGTTGAGCTCTGATGTAGACTGTTTAAATTGCGAGATAATACCGTGTAAGTTATCGAGAAAATGATTGAATGCCTTGGCGAGATCACCAAGCTCGTCCTTAGAGGTTAAGTGGACTCGTTCGGTCAAATCGCCATCACCATCGGTAATGTCGTGGATTTTTGCGAGTAAAACCGCCAGCGGTTTGCTGATGAGTTTAGGCAGTGCAACGATAAAGAGTATACAGATCAAGAGACTGATGGCTAAGGCAATTAACTGCATCTGTTGTCCATGATTGGCATCATCATCTACTTGGGCTATCGCTGCGGTAGTATTACTATTTAAATCATTGATTAAATGATTAATGTTCTGGTGTAGTTGCTCGAATTGCGTTGCTGCTTGACCGAAACTAAGATCAATCGCCGTCGTTCTACCGTTACGGCCATTTTGGGTGCGTTGATTACTGATTTCTGTGGTTGTCGCTCGCCAAGTATCGAAACTGTGATTCAATTCATTGAGCTTATCTTTAGCGAGGGGACTTGTGGTCACATCGGCAAACTTATCAATATGTTCTTTAACCAGAGAGATACTATTAGTGTGCTGCTTTAAAAGATCGTTGTAAGAGTCTGTGCCCACGTTAACAAACATCAGGCTGCGCTCGGCCACTTGAGCTTGATAAAGCTCTTTATCGGCCTGTAGGAGTTCAGATTGGCTAGGTAAGTATTCAAGCGCGAGTGTATTCGCGCTGTGATTTAAGGCTTTGAGTCCTAAAATACCAGTTGAAGAGGCGAAGATGACTACGCCAGCGAGTAGCAGACTCGGATAAGTCAGTTTCTGGTTAACGGATAGATCTTTATACCATTCCATAGTCACGCCCTCCTTGATTGATGCACTGAAAAGGTGAGAGCCGCAATAACCTCTGTGGTAAGAGGATGCAGCCCATCACTGGCGTTCTCTGGTAATTAGAGCCCAAATTGATCTAGGTTGATCCCAATCGTTATAGCGCCAATTGCGGCATCACCATCCATCACTGGAATAGAAATTTGTACTAGATAGGCTTGGGAGCTCTCGTCAAATTTGACCGGACCTATGTGTTTATCGCCTTTGCCATTGGCGAAGGATTTTTGCCATTTATCCTCATCACCCTGCCAATAATCTGAAGTTTTACTGATCATGGCGACGTTCGCGCCTTGATTGTCCATGAGGAAAATTTCTTGGTAGTAAGGTTTGCTGGCTTCGAAGGTCGTGAGAAACTTGGCCGCTTCGTTGTTCATCAGGGATGACATAAAGTCATCAATACCTGCGGTGGCAATCCATTTTTCATCTAATGTTTTGATTGAATCTAAGCTTTTGCCTTGGGCATTTTGCGCTTTAACGGCATTCACCAGTACCACTTCTCTGCCTAATGGCATCAGTGAATCGGCTAGGTCGATAACGGCTTTGGGGACTTCTTCGGCGAAACTGAGGTTACTGCTGAGCAGTAGTGCGGCGGCTGACAAGATTTTACCAAATTTCATGATCTCTATTCCTTAAGGTCACAGTATTGAAGGGGGAAAGCGGTTATCTCTAAAAGCGCGATAAGCAAAAATACGTTAGGGTCAGACAGAACAACTATAGTAGAAAATTCAAGTTATTCAGTTCTTTCATAAAAATTTTATCGATGGCATTTCTACACAAATAGAATCCGCGGTAAAAAATAAGGCCACATCTGACTTGAGCAGATGTGGCCTTGAATTGAGTGAGCTAGGGTAAGGTTAGAGCATTAAGCCTTGACTGGAATGCGCTCGAGTACGGCTAATAATAAGGTCCAATATTGGCCGACGGTGGTGATGTTTACCATTTCGTCTGGACCGTGTGGATAGCGAATGGTGGGACCAATCGAGACCATGTCCATGTCTGGATAGGGTTTCTTGAATAGGCCGCACTCGAGACCCGCATGGATCACCATGATCACTGGCTCTTTGTGGTAAATGTCTTGATAGGTTTCGCGCACTATCGCCATTACAGGTGAGCTGTTATCTGGCTTCCAGCCTGGGTAAGCACCGCTTAAATCGATATCGGCTCCGGCTAAGTTGGTCAGCGCAGTTAACATGCCTTCGACTTGAGTACGGCCAGAATCGATCAGCGAGCGGATAAGGCACAGGATAGTGACTTCTTCATCGTTAGTGCTGATAACGCCAACGTTGAGCGAGGTTTCAGTCACACCTTCGACTTCATCACTCATGCGGATCACGCCGTTCGGGCACACATGCAGCAAATCGATCAGGGTATTTTGGCTGTTTTCGCTCATCACACGTTTTGGCGTTGGGATAGTGTTTAACACTAAACGCATATCGGGATCGGCAATGGCGAGTTCGGTGCGGATAAGCGCTTCAAACTCAGCGACTTTTTCGTTTAAGGCGCCGACATTTTCTTCTGGCAACATAAAGCTGATGTTGGCTTCCCGTGGAATCGCATTACGCAATGAACCGCCGCTAAATTGGGTCAGCTCTAACGCTAAATCATCTGCATTTTCAAAGAGGAAACGCGCCAATAACTTGTTGGCGTTGCCGCGACCTAAGTGAATGTTCACCCCAGAGTGACCCCCTTTTAAGCCAGATAAGTGCAGGCTAAAGGCTGAGTAACTTTGCTCAGAGGCTTGCCACACCATAGGCAGGGTGATTTGAGCATCGACACCGCCGGCGCAGCCCATGTAGATTTCACCTTCTTGCTCTGAGTCGGTATTGATCAGAATATCAGCGTCTAACATGCCCGCCTGTAAACCAAAAGCACCTGTCATGCCCGCTTCTTCATCTATCGTCAGCAGCACTTCTAATGGGCCGTGCTTGATATCATCAGAGCCTAAAATGGCTAAAGCCGATGCCATGCCAATACCGTTATCTGAACCTAAGGTTGTACCCTTGGCTTTAACCCAATCGCCATCGACATAAGCTTCGATAGGATCTTTAGTAAAATCATGCACTTTATCGGCATTTTTTTGTGGCACCATATCGATATGGGCTTGAATAACCACGATTTTACGATCTTCCATACCCGGCGTCGCAGGTTTACGGATGATCAAGTTGCCAACGGCATCCTCAACGACGGCAAGTTGTTTGCTTTTAGCCCACGCTTGAATGTGCTGGCTTAATGCTTGCTCATGCTTAGATGGATGGGGAATCGCGCAAATTTGTTCGAACCATTGCCATAATGGCTGCGGGTATAACTGACTTAAGGCTGTCACTTGAGTGTCCCTCATAAGGTCTTGTGGGTATAGGGCAAATTTGCGGCCATTCTACCACATTCTGTGCAGCCAAATAATCTCAGCGTCACAGGCTTTTGGTGAGCTGGCAGCCAAAGTTTCCAGTTCGATTTTTTCTGGGAGTGTCGGTAGCACTTTTAGATTGGTAATTAAGCGATAGAGCGGGAATAATGCAGGCACAATAATGAAAAAGGATGGGTCATGTTTCAAGTTAACTTCGTTGATGTAAAAGCAGAAAATGCCATTTTTGATGGTGAAGGCTGGGATGCGGTTGTGGTGGTGACGCCCGATCTGGATTCTATCGGTTTTGATGAGATAGGTTTATTGGCTCAGCACGGTGCCCACGTGGATAAGCGCGTGGGTAAGAGCCCGACATTACTGTTTGCCCCAGGGCTTGCGGGAGGGCGTTTGATCATTGCCCCTGTCACCCAAGTGAATGACGAGTATGTTGATGTGCGAGTCTATGCCAATGCTGCAAGGGCGGCGATTGCCATTGCAAAAGACGCAGGCGCAAAACGTCCATTGTTATATGTAGTGCCATCGAAGGACTCACGTTTTAGTTTTGCCTCTGAAGTCGCAGCATTAGCCTGCGGTCAAGAACTGTGGCAAACCTTAGAGCTGCGTGAAGCGACTGGCTTAACACCTGCATTTGAGGCCATAGGGTTATTATCTTCATCAACCCATAACAGCAATTTGCTCAATGCCTTAGAAGCTGGCCGCGTATTAGCGCGGGATTTATGTGGTACTGAACCCGAGCGCATGTCGGCTAAAGCCTTTGCGGACTATTGTTTGCAATCCTTTGCGGGCAGCGTGATCAAAACCGCAGTGGTAGAAGACAGAGATATTTTAGAGCGTGATTATCCGCTGCTCAGTGCCGTGGCGCGTTCTTCTTTTGCCGTCGGTCGTCATCAGCCTCGCGTGGTGAAACTAGAGTATCTGCCAGAGGGTCAAGTGACTCGCACTTTCCTGTTTGCGGGTAAGGGCGTGATTTACGATACCGGCGGCGCCGATCTGAAAGTCGGCGGCGCTATGGCGGGTATGAGTCGTGATAAAGGTGGCGCTTCTGCCGTGGCGGGTTTATTTAAAACTCTGTCAATGCTCAAGCCTAAAGGTATTCGAGTGATTGCCGAGTTAGGTTTAGTGCGTAACAGCATAGGCAGCGAAGCCTTCGTGACCGATGAAATTATTACGAGCCATGCGGGTGTGCGGGTACGAATTGGTAATACGGATGCCGAAGGGCGCTTAGTGCTGGCGGATTTACTGAGCCATTTACGTATCAAAGCCGTGTCAGCGGTGAAGCCTGAGATGTTTTCGGTAGCAACACTCACAGGTCATGTCGTACGTTGTTATGGCAGTTATCCTGCGGCGGTGGAAAACTCAGTGGCGAGTTCACAGCAATGCGTTGTCACTTTACAGCAGCAAGCGACTCAATGGGGTGAACCCTTTGAAGTGTCTACATTACGCCCTGAAGACTTCGCTAAGATCCGCGATGTGTCAGGCGCTGCTGAAATATTATCTTCCAATAATGCGCCATCATCGATTACCGCCCGTGGACATCAGTATCCCGCGGCATTTTTACTGAAAGCGTCGGGGCTATTTGACCATGGTGTAACAGCCCCTATTCCCTTGGCTTACACACACTTAGATATTGCAGGCAGTGCAACAGAAGGTGATCCGCTCTACGGCAAACCTACAGCGAGTCCGCTGGTGGGCTTGTATCAATATCTGATCAATCGCTAACGGGTAGGGCGTGTTGACGTTTCAGGGTTATTTTTGCAGCGAGTTGGCTGGCTTTTATGCAAGGTAAAGCCCGTGCGGTGTAGTTATTCTACATAAACGGGCGATAACGCAGCAGAAATGCCAGCCAAACGCTGCCCGAAGGGTTCGTCTGGCAAGCTCTTGCTCTTTGTCACTCGTCATTTGAGTAGAATAACTACACGTCACTCCTCGTTTCGCGATCACGAGCTTGCCAGAGCGAACAAAATTTAATCTCGAAACGTCAACACGCCCTAGTAACAAAAAGAAATAATTCTGTAATATCTTATTTATTAGATATTTACAGGGTTATTCCTGTTTTTCTGTGAAGCAGATCGCCATTAACCTCACTATAATTGTGTAATTTAATTACATTAAAAAGCCTTAATCAAAAAAAGTACAAATAAAGGTTGTAATAAAACTACAAATCCATATAATTGCTTTCGTGGATTAGGCACTATGCCTTTCCTCTCTAGTCTATCCAGGATGGATATTTTTCTCCAAGGACCTGAGTGACAAGTCGTCTCAACGGATATGAGAATCTCTAGTTCCAAGGAACCGAGCCAAGCTTCACTAGAGTACTTAATCACAACTAATTTAGGAGTATTGACTATGTCTTATACAGGCAACAACCATATTTATTGGCAAAACACTTGGTTTAACACTGATGTTTTGCGTGGCGGTTTATTCGCCATGAGCTTTAAGGCCTAACCCTCCTTAAAGTTTGAGTTTCCATCATCCATCAACCTTTGTATCGCCTTTTTTGGCGTGTTTAGACTCAAGTAGCATATTGATGTTTTTGCATGAATATGCCAGGTTTTTCCCGCTAGCGCGGTAATGTACTTCCCCGAAAGGGACGCTTGAAATATGTCTTTGCCTGCTCATTGAGCAGGCTTTTTTTTGTCTTTTTTTCGCTTAAGCATTTAACGGTTTTGCCTGATGGTAATGAGCGTAAATGGTTCGTGTTAGAAGTGATGCGGTATGGACAACAAATGGATATGGGGTTCAATATACAAGCTATCGGCCTATCGCTTGTGATACTTGTTACTCAGGGACTGTTTATGGACACTAAGCTGTTTTTTCAAAATGGTAAGTTAACACTGGATATCAACCCCAGTGAGATGCGAATGTCGCATTGGGTTTATGCGCCTGTGTTAATCAATACTGAAACGGCGGAAGTGCTTTTTGATTTATCAGGGAAGGGCTGGGATTTTCGGTCTGCAGAAGAAAATGGTGATGACATCATTTTAGAGCTTGCCCGTTATCCTGATGCGAACAACGTATTTAGGCTCGTTCTGAATATATCAAAAGACCGAGCAAGCCTTAACGGTAATATTTTTTCAATTAATGATGTGTGTAAGGTATTAGAGGATATTGTCTAACAAGTGATATATAGATGTTTTAATTTTTATATATAAATCATAGTCTTTAATCTGCAAAGATATATGCGGCAAACCCTACCCAACTTAGTAGTAAAAGCGTTATGGCAATCCAAGTCGCGGTGGTGAACTGACGTTGAGATTCGAATAATGCGTCTGAATCCTCTAGTTCATCAGTGTCATTAACTGTGCGAGATTTTGCTCTCAACTGTTGTTTACGTGCTTTATCCCGTTCGCGAGCTTTGGCTTTTTGCAGCTTTTTATATTCAGCTATGCCTTTTTCTATCCCTTGGGCAATGAGTTTAGTTTGCTCTTTGGTTTGGCCCGGCTTTTGGGTGGCTTTGGCTGCGACCAGTGCTTCTTGTTGAGTTTCTGTTGAGATAGTGGGTTTCATCTGGGCTCTGCCTAAATTAATGCGGCTGCGGCTAAAAGGTGATAGCTAAAAGTGTAAACGCAGCGATTATACCCACATCAGACCTCAAAAATGTAAGATGAATATCTTCTTTCCATTAAAAAATCAGTGGATGTCCACCCTGTGGGGCGGGGATATATACGGGCTCGTAGTCCCATACTTCCCTAATGGTATCAACCGACAGAGCATCGGATGGCGTGCCTTCACTGACGATTCGCCCTTGTTTTAACACAATTAATTGATCGCTATAGCGCGCGGCTTGGTTTAAGTCATGTAGTACCACTATTACAGTGTAGCCTTGTTGGTGAGCTAAGTTTTGGGCTAACTCAAGTACTCTGTGCTGCTGGGCAAGATCTAACGCCGATGTTGGTTCATCCAGTAATAGTACGGGCGGAAACGGCGATTGCCTGAGTTGAGTTAAGACTCTGGCGAGTTGGACTCGCTGTTTCTCGCCGCCTGAGAGGGTTGGATAGCTGCGCTTAGCCAGATGGGTTAAGCCCACTTGCGCCAGTTGCTCGGCAACTAACGCATCTCCTTCTATTTTACTGATGGTTAAGGGATATAAGCCCATTGCTACGACTTCTGACACAGTGAAGGGAAAGGTGAGACTGGCGTGTTGCGGCAGTACAGCTAAGGATTTTGCCAGCTCGCTCCTAGGCCAATCCGCCAGTTGGCTATGGCCTAGCCGTATACTTTGCCTTGGTGTGCTGATTTCTTGGCAAAGGGCTTTAAGCAGGGTGGATTTACCCGCACCATTTGGGCCGAGTAGGGCTGTTACTGCACCCGATTGAAACTGTACATTAATATCACTGAGCACGGTTTTTGGACCGATGTTGACATCGAGCTGACAAATGCTGAGCTGGGTGCGATCAAATTGCGCCTTGGCTGAATAAGTTGTCGATTGTGATGGTTGATTTGCAAAGGATGTTGCAGCCATAAAAACTCGCTTAGATTAGCTTACTGCGCTGTTGCAGTAGTAAAAAGATGAAGAAAGGCGCACCGATGAGCGCGGTGACGAGTCCAACGGGTAACTCGGCAGGCGGTAAAAAAGCGCGCGCGCCGATATCGGCCAATGCCAATAGGGCTGCACCTAAAAGTGCGCTGATGGGCAGCAGTTGGCGATGATCTGGGCCTAACATCATGCGCACTAAATGCGGCACGACGAGGCCGATAAAGCCGATAATTCCTGTTGCAGCTACACTTACGCCAACCCCTAAGGCGCAAAGCAAAATAAGCCTAAGTTTGAGCCTATCGACATCTATCCCTAAGTGGCGTGCTTCGGATTCGCCAAGCAGCAAGGCATTAAGTGCCGCCGCATCTTGGTGAAATCGCCAACTCAGTAGCACTAAGGTCACAAGACACAGACTGACATATAGCCACTGCGCACCTGCAATCGATCCCATTTGCCATAGGGTTAAGTCACGTAGCGCCATGTCGTTGGCAAGATATGTGAGAACACCTATTCCTGCGCCTGCCAGCGCAGCTATGGCAACACCCGACAAAAGTAATAATACGACCGATGTACCTGTTGGGCTGCTGGCGAGTCGGTAGACGATAAGGGTAGTCACTAATCCCGATGCAAACGCACTGATGGGGATCATCAACGGATTCGCGTTGGGTAGCAGCACGATACAGATGGCTGCGCCAAGTGCAGCGCCGGATGACACTCCGATAATACCGGGATCCGCTAAGGGATTGCGAAAAAGCCCCTGCATTACCGCGCCGCACTGTGCGAGCGTAGCGCCTACTGCTAACGCCAGTAATGTCCGTGGTAAGCGCACATTGTTGATTACCAGTTGCTCGTGGGGCGCAATATTGCCGATATTTTGCTGGGTAGCCCAATTGAACACTGCATTTAGGGCGTCGACAAAGCTGATGCTAACAGGGCCAGTGCTGACCGAGAGTAAGCCGCTTAGGGCTAACAGTGTGACTAGACTCGGCCAGAGCCAGCGGTTGAGGAACATCTCAAATATCCTTTCTATTTTTATCTGGGGTTAATTAGTGCTAACTGCACTCATCGCTGCGTTTGTTAATGGTTTTGCTTGAGCAATGTGCTAGCGAGCGTATCCGCGGCGCTTATGGCACTGATGCCTAAACCACCGAGAAGGGCTTGCGGTGCTAGTGTTTGAATATGGCCGTTTTCACCTGCTGGGGTATGGGCGAGTAGTGGCATCTCTTTCAACAGTTCTTGAGCAATTTGTGCATTAGTTTGATTTGTGGGTTTATCGCTACGCTTTGACAGCAAAATAATGTCGGGCTGCAAGGACAGAATCCCTTCTTGAGACATGCTTTTGTAGCCATCAAACTCGGCGATATTTTGTGCCCCAGACAGCTCGATAATAGTATCTGCGGCAGTGCCTTTACCGCCAACCCGTGCACCGCGGCCTTCTTGTAACACCATGAAGAGAATTTTTGGCTGAGAGCCAGCATCGCGCACTTGTTGTTTTTTACCCGCTAAGCTTTGCAGTTGTTGATGTAAATCTTGTTTTAATTTAACCGCATGTTCTTGGCGATTGAGTAAGTGACCTAAGGTATCCACATTGTTCATCAGTTGTGGTTCATCATTTGTTGCGGGTAATTGCACAACTTGGATATTCGCCTGTTTTAATACCTTTAGTGTGGTTTCTGGTCCCATCACATCTGAACCGACAACCAGCGTAGGGGAGAGGGCAATAATGCCTTCGGCGGAGAGCATTCTGTGATAACCAAGCTTAGCCACATGGCTCAAACTTTCAGGCACATAGCTGGTGGAGTCGATGGCGACTAGCTCATTGCCTGCGTCGAGGGCGAGCACGAGTTCTGTAACTCCCGTACCTGCACTCACGAGTCTTATCTCTGGCTCGGCACTCAGTTCAGCGCTAAAAACGCTTGAGGATAGTAAGGCCGTAAGTGCTGATGTGAAAAACATCAAATTTTTTAATGTCTTATATGTGCGCTTATGTTGATAACGCTGAACTCTGGAACCTTTTTTTACTGGTATTTTAGTTGCTTGAAACAACATGGTTAAACTCCTAATACAACTTGTTCGCCACAGGCTTAGATGCCGTTTTTTGATGTCAGACTTTTGCTTTCTCGTTTAAATGGCTGGTTCGGATACGCTAGTGCTCCATCAAAATTTGGGTCTGACTGATGGACTGCGTCTGCAATAGTGCCAGCAGTTGCATCAAAGGTTCCACTGGCGCGGCTTTGTCGGCGGCAATGACAACCGTCGCCTTCGGCATAGTCTGAAAATGTGCAGTAAATGCAGTGGTAAAAGTGGCTAAGTCATCAAACTCTTTACCATCAATAGCCCAATAAGGCGCTGTTGCCATGATATTGATGGCAATTGTTTGTTTGTTGTCGATTACCGTGATGGCCGAGCTTGGGCTTTGTGGCACATCTACCGGCAAACTCAATAATTGGCTATTTGCCGTCAGCAGTAAAAACACCAGCACGATAAAAATAATGTCGATTAACGCGGTTAAATCTAGGCTCGGAAGTTGCTCAGGCGAAGCAATGCCAGCCTGCGATAAGAATGATTTATCTGCACTTATCATGTCTGTGGCTCAATTTGAGAATGGGGCTTGGATGCCAATTTTTGCTCGACGCTGGTTTTACTGACTCGGGTGAATGCATGGTAATGATTGGCATCAATTGAAATATCTTCGATACCCGCTAACCAGAGATTGAGTTGATTGAGCACATGCCCAGCGCGCAGGCATTGGCTTTGAGCCCAGATCCCAAAAAGATGGGCGGCGGTAATGGCGGGCACGGCGATCATGAGTCCGGCAGCTGTGGTGTTCATCGCAAGGCCCAGTCCAGCACTGAGTTGTGCTGGAGTGACGGGGCCTTGTGATTGCCCGAGTTGGGCAAACATTTCGATGAGTCCCAATACTGTGCCGAGCAAACCGAGTAGTGGACTAATGATGCCAATCACTTGTAAAACCTTGAGTCCGGCTTGCAAGTCGCGTTGTTGCTTATTGAGCCACAGACTGAGTAATTCTTCCCTTAGCACTTTTGGCTGGTGGACTTGTTTGAGTAACAAGGTCGCGCCACGGGCGAGTAAATCTTGCTGTGTGCTGGTTTGCGCTAGCAGCGCGCTGACGTTTTCAGTGGTCGCCGCTGAGCTTGATTGACGCAATGCTTTTACCCAGGCCTGTTTTTGGGGCCAGATTGACAGCAGAGTTTGATGCAAAAACAAGGCGCTACGTTCAAGGCAGATCATCAAAGCTAAAAAAGCACATAACAACAAGGGCCAAGTGAGCACGCCGAGTTGAGTCTGTAGGGTTGAAAAATCAGTTACGGGCATTAAGCCTCTCCAATCTATTGAAAAATAAGTTTTATATGTAAGTTAGTAAAACAAAAATCAGGCTAGTTGTGCGGTGGCTAACACTCGACGAGCTAACTTCCCACGAGCTAACTTTTCAGTGGCAACATTGGGCCTGTTAGTTGAGCGCGAAGCGAATAGGCACTCTGACCTTATAATGACTCGCTAGCCTTTGCGCTGGCGCCGCAAATTGCCAGTTTTCAACTGCATCTAACGCGGTTTGATCTAACAGACTGAACCCTGAGCTTTTTACTAACGTCAGTGCCAGTTGCTCACCAAGTTCGTTAAACATCACTTCTATGGTTGCGGTGCCTTCTAGCCCTTTTTTACGCGCTATCTTTGGATAAGTCGGTTGCGGTGGTGCTGCAGCGAACAGCGGTTTGGCTAATTCCACTATGTTAGTTTGGGCACTGTCAGCTGTTGCACTGGCCACATTTGGGGTCGCTTTTGCATCAACTTCGGCTGCGTTAGTGATTAAATCCATTTGTGCAGTTTTGGGTTCTGTTTGTTGTTCAACTTGTTCGAGTCGCTTATGTGCTAAAGCACTTGGGTTTAAAGCACTTGAATTTAAAGCACTTGGTTCTAAAGCGTTCGTCGCTAAAGGGTCCGTATTCGGATGATTGTTAGCCGTGGGTTTTGTTGCTGAAGATTTTTTGGCGAGTTGGCTGTCAATTCGTTGATCAGCTTTAGTTTTCGGGATAACCGCCTTATCGACAGATTCTGCTGTTGATACTTTTTGCGCTGTACTGTTCACAGTGGCTACTTTGGCGTCTGTTTGCTTGATGGGCTCTGCACTCGTGTTGCTTGTAGCGCTAGTCGCGGTAGAAAAATTAAGGGTGACAGTATTCGCGCTGGGAGTGAGTGATGCTTGGTTTACGCTCGATGATTGGGCGCTTGGCTGCATAGTCATAGCGGGTTGTGAGGCGATAACACCCGTCTGGATGGCAACCGTTAACGCGCCAAAGGCAAGATATCGTTTTGGTGTCACAGCAACCTCTTTTTCCAATGAAAGCCATTTTCCTAATTAAGATATCTCAATACAAACAAGATCGCAAATGATAATGATTTGCATTTGATCTATTTTATTATCTCAGGTAGAGTGCCTGCAATAGCTCGAATGAGCGCTTAAAAAAGCAGCTAAACCGACAATTTACCCTACTTTATGGGTACTGATTGCCTTGGGCTCGATCTGGAAGGGGTTCAATCTCGAAAGAGCCAAATCTGGAATGGATCATCTGTAACAGACTCAATCTCGAAAGGATTGGCGTCTGGAAAGAGAGTCTAGGCTCAGTATTAAATTGCACGGAAACAGCTGAATATCACTTGAGGATGAAGAGATGAAAAAAAAGCCGTTAGTGATCGCCATGGCGATAGCACTGAGTGGTACGGCCCTAAGTTTTACGTTAGCGGCAGAGGAAAGTGTTAAGCCTGTTGTTCAACAGGATGCGGATAAAAAACTGGTCACAACAGAGTTTGATGAAGTATTAGTGAGTGCAACACGCATCAGTGAAAAAGCCTCCGGAACCAGCCGTAGCGTGGCAGTGGTGGATGAAGAGCAACTTACGGTCGCCCAAGCATCATCAGTTGCCAATGCCCTTAAAAATGAGGCGAATATTACGTTGACCAATGGCCCAAGAGCTTCATCTCAAGGGGTTGAAATCCGTGGTTTAAGTGGCGATCGTGTGTTGCAAACAATTGACGGCGCAAGACAAAATACCAGCTCTGGTCACAGAGGTACCTACTTTATGGACCCTGAGTTGCTCAAATCCATCGAAGTGCTGCGCGGCCCTGCCAGTAGCTTGTGGGGCAGTGGTGCCCTCGGTGGTGTCGTAGCGCAGAATACTAAGTCGGCACAAGATTTTTTAGCGCCAGATGAGACCTTTGGTGGCTATTTCAAACAAGGTTATGAGACCAATGGCTCCCGCACTAAAACCAGTGGCGCTATCTATGGTCAACAAGACAGCATCGATTGGTTACTCAATGGTTCCTATTACGATTCAAACAATATAAAAACTGGTAATGACGAAACTCTAAACAACAGTGCATCCCAAGGCAGCAGTGGTTTAGCTAAATTCGGTTGGCAAGCCGACGAGGCATCACGGTTAGAGTTATCTGCAAGAGCCAGCAAAAACAATGAATTAGTACCGAGCAATCCTTCTGCTGCTGTGAGTAGTTCAGTGCTTTTGGTGCGTCGCAAAACTGACGATCAAAACCTCACCCTAAACTACAGTCTCAATCCTGCTAATAACCCGTATCTGGATACTAAGATGCAAGTGTATTGGAACAGTACCGACTACGATGAAGACCGTATTACGAAAGGTCAGCAAGACAGTACTGAGTTCCGCACTGTGGGGATTAACCTTAATAACAGTTCGCGTTTAGGTAATACTCTGTTGACCTACGGGGTCGATGGTTTTCGCGATACCATAGAAACGACGCGTGATGATTCGGGCCAAGTGGGCCAGCGTCCAGAGAATATCGATGGCGAAACCACAGTATGGGGCGCTTTTACGCGGGCGGATATCGAGCTGAGTCAGACGTTAAATCTTGAAGCGGGTCTGCGTTATGACAGCTTTAAAAATGACAGCCATAATCTCAACTTATCCTCAGATGACAATGAGTTATCACCATCGCTTGGCTTGGTGTGGCAGACTCAGCCTTGGCTGACCTTAAGCGCCCGTTACGATCAAGCCTTTCGCGCACCTACGGTAGAGGAAATGTTCTCCAGTGGCACCCATTATTGTATCCCGCCAATCCCCGGATTTTTACCCCAAGGTTTATGTAACACCTTCGCGGTGAATTCGGATCTAAAAGCAGAGACTGCGCGCAATAAAGAAATCAAAGCGGACTTACGTTTCAGTGAGTTAGCGGGTGATGATGAACTGGCGCTAACGTTTAACGTTTTCCGTAACGATGTGGACGATTTTATCGTGCAGCAAGTGTCTAATCCTTGGCGTGGCATTCCTGGATTCGAGCAAACGACCTCATGGAATAACGTTGAAGATGCACGTTTAACAGGTTTTGAAATTAGCGGTCGTTACCGTATTGGCCAAACTCGTTTAGCGATGAATTACGGCCAAACCCATGGCGAAGATCGTCAAACGGGCGATGATATAGAAAATATACCCGCCAATAAGTTCAATGTCGATTTATCCCAAGGCATTATGGAAGGCGACATGAAACTCGGCACTCGCGTCACTTATGTGGCGACGCAGTCGAATACGCCTGACGGCTTTAAAGTGGCGAAATACGACGATTACACCCTATGGGATGTGTATGTAGCGTGGGAGCCGACTATGGGCGCGATGGCGGGTGTGAGAGTGGATTTCGCAATCGAAAATATCGGTGATGAGAAGTATCAACAAGCGTGGCAAACCTTGTATCAACCGGGTCGTAATATGAAGTTATCGGCGCGCTATATGTTCTAAGCCACTTAATAGTCACTACCGCTGGAGACAGTAAAATGAAGATGACACTCGATACCGAGCTCGATGTCGCGCCAGATTTAAGCTCTGAGCAACGTCAGCTAAGTGGGCAACAGGCGCAATTGCGACAACGATTTGAACAACAAGTTGATTTAATGCCAGCCCAGCTCGCCAGTGAATTAGGCATTGCCGAGCTCGAAGTGGTCGCTGCATTGCCGCCCGAACAAGTGGTGTTTGTTCCGTTAACTCAGCTTGATACCTTACTGCAAGCCTTACCCAAATGGGGAAAGTTAACCACTATTGTGATGTTATCTGGCAGCGTATTTGAGTTTAAAGGGGATTTCCCCGAGGGAAAATACGCCCACGGTTATTACAACCTCTACAGCAAGGGTGACGGTTTGCATGGTCATCTCAAATTAGATGCCATGAGTGGTATCGCCTTGATCAGCAGACCTTTTAGAGGCAGCGAGAGCCATTCGATTAACTTTTTCGGCCGTGAAGGTGAGGTGGTGTTCAAAGTGTATTTAGGCCGTGATAAACAAAGAGCACTGTTTCCTGAGCAAGTTCGCCAATTTAAAGCGCTCGCGACTGCCTTTGCCTCGGTGCAATCACACCTCTGAATTGCAGCATTAATAAAAGTATTAAGGAAAACAGCAAATGAAGCCTGAAATTACCGAACAAGAACAGCGTCTAAGAGACAAACTCTTACCCGAAATCGAAGCCTTTAAACAGCAGCGCGAGACCTTACAACTGGCCACCATTGGTACAGATGGCCAGCCGAATGCGAGCTATGCGCCCTTCGCACTGGCAGATGATGGTTTTTATATTTTGGTGAGTGACTTAGCCCGTCACGGTCATAATTTAAAGCAATCATCTAAGGTCTCTGTGATGTTAGTTGAAGACGAAACTGCGGCCAAATCGGTTTTTGCCCGCAAGCGTTTAACCTTCGATGCGATTGCCGAGGCAGTACCCCGCGATACGCCCGCCTTCAGTAAAGGTGTTGGTGTGTTGTCGGCCCGTTTTGGCGAAATGTCCGATAACCTTGCGGCATTAACCGATTTTAACTTATACAAGCTCGCGCCCCATCAGGGTCTTTACGTCAAAGGTTTTGGCCAAGCATTTAGCCTGAGCGGCGCAGAGTTGTTAGATGTGGATTGGAAGCGCGATGGCCACCACGGCACGCCAAAAACGCCGGAAAACAAGCAAGTCGCTTAAGCCGCGCTAAGCTATTGTAATAAAACAAACCCGCACTCGCTGCGGGTTTGTTTTATGCTTTTCTCTTGAGTAAAACCACACAGCCCTTGAATTCCACTGCAAGAGGTAGCATCTCACTTATATGCTTTAAGTAATGCTGCGCGGTTAACGGTTGCAGATGATCCCATTCATGCTGATGTTATATTTGAATTGCCTTACCTACCTCAAGGATGCCACCCGTGACCGAGCCGACACACGAACTCGCCAAATCATCTGAACCCATTAAAGCGGGGGCTGAGCCATTGCCCGAAAAGTTAATTCCAGTCACGCCCACATCAAGCGCTGATACATCAAAGGCCAAACTGACCTCGGCGCAGCAAAGATCGGTATTGCCTTGGATTATGGGTTTTCTTAAACCCTACAAACTGAAAGTTGTCGCGGCGATTATCTGCTTGATGATAGGGTCGCTCGCTTGGTTATCATTGGGCCAAGGTGTGCGCTTGATGGTCGATGAAGGCTTTGTAAGGGATAATGCGCAGCGGCTGAATGAAATCATACTGTTAGTGCTCGGAATTACCGCCGTCAGTGGCACAGCGGTGTTTTGCCGCTTCTATTTGATGACTTGGCTTGGCGAGCGGGTCAGCGCCGATATTCGTCTAACGGTTTACAATCAACTGCTTAAACTCTCTCCCGCCTTTTACGCTAAGGTACGCACCGGCGAAGTGATCTCCCGTTTTACCGCCGATTCTACTTTGCTACAAACTGTGGTGGGTTCAAGTCTTTCCATGGCGCTGCGCTCTAGCGTAACAGTTCTTGGTGGTTTAGTCATGATGGGTATCACTAGCGTTAAGATGACATTGCTGGTGTTGTTGGCGGTGCCCTTAGTGTTAGGGCCGGTGATCTTTTTTGGTCGCAAAGTACGTGTGTTAGCACGGGAAAGCCAAGATAGGGTTGCTGATCTCGGCGCTTATGTTGATGAAACACTTCATGAAATTCATACGGTACAAGCCTATGGGCATGAAGATAAAGACCGTAGCTTGTTCAATCGCCGCGTCGAAGATGTCATGTCTGCGGCCAGTGGCCGGATCCGTTACCGTGCCTTATTGATCTCAACCGTGATGTTTTTAAGTATCGCCGCAATTGCTATGGTGACTTGGGTCGGTGCCCACGATGTGATGGCGGGTAAGATGACGGGCGGTGAGTTATCTGCCTTTATGTTTTACGCTGTGATGGTTGCGGGCGCAGTGGCGACCATTAGCGAAGTGATAGGCGAAATTCAGCGGGCTTCTGGCGCCGCCGAACGTTTAATCGAACTGGCTGAAACACAAGTGGATATTCCCGTTGCAACTCATCCTGTGACTTTGCCCGCCAAGGTCAGTGGCGAGTTAATGATTGAAGGGCTCAATTTTGCCTATCCAGAGCATGATGCCTTAGTGCTAAAACAGCTCAATATGGCTATTGCCGCGGGTGAGCGGGTTGCCTTAGTCGGGCCAAGTGGCGCGGGTAAAAGTACCTTGTTCCAGTTATTGCAACGCTTTTATGTGCCTAGCGCTGGCAGTATTCGACTGGAAGGTATTGATATTGCCAATCTTCTTCCGCAGGAGTTGCGGTCGCAGTTTGCTCTAGTGCCGCAGGACTCGGTGATTTTTGCGACTAGCGTACTTGAAAACGTGCGTTATGGTCGAGTCGATGCCACCGAGCAAGAAGTGATAGATGCCTGTATTGCAGCACGTGCCCACGAGTTTATTAGCGAGTTTACTGAAGGTTATCAAACCTATTTAGGCGAGCGTGGCGTGCGGCTTTCTGGTGGACAAAAACAACGTATTGCCATTGCGCGGGCGATTTTAGCCGACAGACCGATATTGTTACTCGATGAAGCGACCAGTGCCTTAGATGCGGTGAGCGAGCAGAAAGTGAAGCAAGCGTTAGACGTATTGATGGCGGGTAAAACGACTTTGATTATTGCTCACCGTCTATCGACGGTAATTAATGCTGATAGGATTTTTGTATTTGATAAGGGTGAGGTTGTCGCCTGCGGTCGCCATCAAGAGTTAATGCAATCTAATGCGTTATATCGTGAATTTGCCAGTCTGCAATTGTTAACCGAAGAGGCCAATGCCAGCGCCTTGAATGAGACCATTTAGGTAAAATAAAACCCAGTTGCTAGCTGAAATGCTCAGGCTAGCTTACTGGGTCTTTTATTGTGTTTTTGTTTCTTAGCTTTGCCTTTAAATGCGGTTTTTAAGCTTTATCTTTTAGCTCGCGGCGCAGAATTTTGCCGACGGTACTTTTAGGTAATTGCGCCATAAATTCAATGATTTTTGGCAATTTATAGGCGGTTAACTGCTCGCGGCAATAGGTTAGAATGGCCTCTTTAGCCTGTTGATGATCTTGGCTATCATCCTTAAGCACGATAAAGGCTTTAACCGCTTCGCCCGAGTGTTCATCTTTTACTCCCACCACGGCGCATTCGATCACACTTGGATGGCTCGCCAGCACGTTTTCCACCTCGTTGGGATAGACATTAAAACCTGAGACTATGATCATATCTTTTTTACGATCAACTATTTGGTGGAAACCTTCCGCTGTTGCTATGGCAATATCCCCAGTTTTGAAGAAGCCATCTTGAGTCATAGTATTGGCGGTTTCCTGCGGATTATTCCAATATCCCCGCATGACTTGTGGGCCGCGTGCGGCTAATTCTCCGGCCTTACCTAAGGGCACTTCAATGTCGTTTTCATCTAAGAGTTTAACCTCAGTGCCAATCACAGGTTTACCAATAGTGCCTAGTTTTTGATAACCAGGTGCATTGAGTGAAATCACTGGCGAAGTTTCAGATAGCCCATAACCTTCACTGATCATGTTGCCTGTCGTCTGTTGCCAAATGTTGGCCGCCGCGGCCGTCAGTGCTGTGCCGCCCGAGATGGTGATTTTTAAATGGCTAAAGTCGAGTGCTTTAAACTCGGGTTGATGGCATAGGGCGACAAACAGAGTATTGAGTCCTGCAAATCCAGTGAAGGGATATTTGGCGAGTGTCTTAATTAAGCCACTAATATCCCGTGGATTTGGAATTAATACCGAGCAGCCGCCACACTCGAAATACAGCACTAAGTTCACCATAAATGCATAAATATGGTAAATCGGTAGCGGTGCAACGAAGATATCTTCCCCTTCGGTGATCACGCTCGCGATGCGGGATTTTACCTGCGCCGCATTAGCGAGCATATTGCCGTGGGTCAACATGGCACCTTTAGATAATCCAGTGGTGCCGCCCGTATATTGCAACGCCGAGAGGTCGTCGAGATTTGAGATAAATCGGCTAAAGGGGAGCTCTGCGCCTTGTTTTAAAATTTGGCAAAACTCCACATTCTTCAGGCCTGTCTTAGGCTGTACGTGCGGATCGATCAAATCTAAAGGGTGGGTTGAAATGACATATTCTATTTTGGTGCTGTCGATGACTTTGGCTAAGGTCGGTAATAGATCGGATAACACCACGATCGCTTTGGCACCAGAATCATTGAACTGATGGATGAGCTCACGCTCGGTATATAGGGGATTAGTGTTAACTAAGATAAGCCCAGCCCTGATTGCGCCGTAGGCCGCGATGACAAATTGGGTGATATTAGGCAATTGAATGGCGATGCGATCGCCCGGTTTGAGTGTGGTCTTATTTTGTAAATAGGCGGCAAAGTAACGAGAATCGCGTTCTATCTCGTTAAAACTGCTGGTTTTACCGAGACAGGCATAGGCGGGTTTATCACCGTAACGCAGGCTGGTTTTCTCGATCAGATCGACCAGTGATGAGTAGTTTAGTTTGAGTTGAGAGTCTTGATCGTATGCCATGCTGAACTACCTCAAAGATGATGTTTATTAGTTGTTATTATTTTGGAGTTAAACAGGTGTTTAGATTAGAGGGTGTTAGCACTAGAGGTCAATGCTTATCGCGAAAAACATCTTTATGCCAATAACGGTATCTTTATGTAACAAATAGTATTTTTACTCTAAAGCTGAGTGCTTAACTATAGCTTAGTTATTTTAGAAGCTTAGTTATCCAATGAACCACAAAACCTAAATAAGAGTTGAAGGAAAGACAATTTAAAATTTGTAACCGTTATGTTTCTAAGGATTAAGATTAAATGTGCTCAATTTGCTTTGTCTATGCGCCGTTTAACGGGGAAATTTTCAGCTTTGTAGGCGTTTAAGGTTTAATTCCGATGTATGAGACGTTAAAGATCTGGTTGTCTTTGGGGATGAATATCTGCCTTTAACCGGCGCTTGAGTTGATTCCTCAAGCGCCGATTGGCTAGTTAATGTGATGATGACCAATGTTACGGTAACTCATATTAAGCGCTAAAAGCTTAGTGCTAAGGACTGAAGAATCCGGTTTCTTGGCTTACTTGTTGTGTTGGCTGTTTAACATCCGTCACCGAGAATTGGATCATTTTGCGCCCCGAGGGGATGGCATCCTTATCGGCTAATACTGTGACGGGATAGTCCACTTGTTCACCCGCTGCCAAGGTAATAATAGGATCGGCAATCAAGCTAAAGGGCATTTCACTGTCGACGGCGAGTTGATATTGCTTAGTATCTTGTGTCTTGTTGCGGATCTTCAGCTGATAGGTATTTTCAACTTTATTATCCGAGGTTTCACGGTACAAGCTTTGACGATCACGGATCACGTTAAGCTGGATCTCGCTGCGGCTATTTAAGTCTAACCCTATGACGATAAACATGATAATGACCGCTGCACCGTAGCCTAAGAAACGCGGCGAGCGCCAATAGGAGTAATTCACTCCCTTAAGATCATTTTCACTCATATAGCCGATAAGATTCTGCTTGTAATCGAACTTCAACATAGTCTCATTACAGGCATCGACACAGGCGCCACAGTTAATGCACTCATATTGCAAGCCGTTACGAATATCTATCCCTGTCGGGCAAACTTCGACACACAAATTACAGTCAACACAGTCACCTAAAGTATGGTTATCTTGATTGTTCTCTTGTTTACGTTTGCGAGGGCCACGGGCTTCACCGCGCTGTGCATCATAGGTCACGGTTTTAGTGTTGGCATCAAACATCACAGCTTGGAAACGTGAATAGGGGCAGCAATGTAAGCACATTTGCTCGCGCATCCAGCCCGCATTGAGATAAGTACAAATGGCGAAAAACCACACCCAGCTTGTCACCCAGAAGCTGGCATTACCTGTCAAGATGTCCGCATAAAGTTCGCGGGCGGGAATAAAATAACCGATAAAACCACAGCCAGTGAGCAGAGCTGTTAGACCCCAAAGTAAGTGTTTTGCACTTCTTTTACCGATTTTACTGCTAGTCCAAGGGGCTTTGTCGAGCTGCTTACGTTTATTACTGCTGCCTTCGATGCGCGTTTCTATCCACACATAGATAAAGGTCCACGCCGTTTGTGGGCAAAGGTAACCGCACCAAACACGGCCCCAAAATACGGTAATGAAAAACAGACCGAAGGCGGCGGCGATAAAAATCCATGCCAGCAAGGTAAAGTCCTGTGGCCAGAGCGTGATACCAAAGAAAAAAAACTGTTGTTGGCTGATATCTAACAGTATTGCTTGGCGGCCATCAATAGAGATAAACGGCAGGGCGAAAAACATCACGATCAATAGGCTATTCATCATGGTTCGCAGGCGCTGAAAATCACCTTTTTGCTCACGGAAATGGATATTGCCAGAGGGGAGACGACTCTTTGCTGCGGTTTCAGTAGAGAGATTTTTAACCGGAATGTGTAGCTCTACTGAGGCAGGTTTCGCGCCCACACTCTTATTTACACTTGGAGAATTTGGGGTAACTTCGCTCTTGGGCATAAAGGGTCCTAACGGCTTAAATAAGATTCGCCTCCCTAATAGCAAGCGCTAGGCCAAGTTTTAATTGGCTCAACATCATGATATTTATAATTATTTTGTGATTGGAACCAGATACGGATCACGATATATCACACATTGGCGATATATCGTGTTTTTAGTGTGCTCGTTTTGAATTAGATTTCACTCGATTGACGCTGGATCCCCAGTTTTTTCATTCGCGATCTCAGTGTACTTGCGGGCACACCGAGGACATTCGCTGCGCCGAGTGGGCCGGATATGCGCCAGTTTAAGCGCTTAAGGGTTTGTTCTATATGCAGCGCTTCCGCTTCTGCTAAGGTTTGCCCTTGGGTTTGAGCTAAGGGATTATTGCTCGGCATAGCGTGGATCTGCAGAATATCTCCTTGGGATAGAATGGCTTCGCGTTCGAGGATATTTTGCAGTTCGCGCACATTGCCGGGCCAAGTATAAGCCATGAGTTTTTGTAGCCCCTTTTGGCTCACTCCACGGATTTTTTTACCTAGCTTACGATTCAAGTTGTGCAGAATATGGCTGACGAGTTCGGGAATATCTTCGATTCTTGCGCGCAGTGGTGGTACTTGAATAGGGAATACATTCAAACGGTAATAGAGATCCATCCTAAATAATCCCTGTTCGACTCGCTTGAGTAAATCGTGGTGACTGGCGGCGACTAAGCGAATATCCACTTGAATGGTTTCGCTGCCACCGAGACGTTCGAAGGATTGTTCTTGGATGACTCGCAGTAGCTTTGATTGGGCTTCTAAACTGAGCTCAGCGACTTCGTCGAGGAACAGTGTGCCTTGATGAGCAAGTTCGAAGCGACCTTTACGGCGGCTCGTGGCGCCAGTAAATGCCCCCTTCTCGTGACCAAAGAGTTCACTTTCTAGTAAAGATGCCGAAAACGCGGCACAGTTGACACTGATCATGGGTTTATCTTTGCGGCGACTGAGCTGATGTAAGTTACGGGCAACGAGTTCTTTTCCTGTGCCATTTTCACCACAAATGAGCACAGTACTGTCGGTATTGGCCACCATGTGCAATTGCTGGATCATATGGCGGATCACTGTACTGGCACCCGAAATATCCACATCACCCGTTTTGTCTGCCAACTCTGCCTGTAGATAATGATTTTCAGAGGCGAGTCGCTCCGAGAGTGCTTGTACTTGAGCTAGGGCTTGGCGTAATGACTGCTCTGTTTGTTTTTGAATACTAATATCACGAAATATCGCGACTACGCCAATCAGTTGATTGTCACGGTAAACAGGGGTGGAACTGTAATGAACGGGGAAGCTACTGCCATCTTTACGCCAAAATACATCGTGAGTGATTTCTCGGGTGATCCCATCCTTTAAGGTGTTGTAAATTGGACAATCCTCTTGGGGATAATGACTGCCATCTGCATGGCTGTGATGATGACAGTTATGGATGTTTTTACCGAGTAGCTCTTCATTCTTCCAACCCGTCATGCGTTCGGCTGCCGGATTGATAAACACCGCATTACCGCTTAAATCAAATCCATAAATACCTTCGCCGACAGCGTTGAGCAATAACTGGTTTTCCGGTAAGAAATGCTTATCTATCGATTTTTCATTATTGACTGAAATCTTATTGGTCATCTGTCTTACTCTGGTTTTGGCGGTATTTTCTGAGTATACCTTAAGTACTGTGACGCGATATATCGTGTTTTTGATTATGCCCTTTAAGCATTTTTTCTTTGGTGATTTTTCTGCTCACACTTTTTGCCGTTCGAATACATTTTACTTGATGCCATCCTCTAAAAAATATTTTCACCTAAGGAATTGATATAAAAGATAAATTACTAATATTCATTCAAAAGTCTGATTTAACATTGGATATTGTTTAATTTATGTTATAAAAATGTTTGTGCAATGTGATTTTGTGTTGGCCGTGGTAGCAAGGTTTAGGGACGAGAATCGCACAAAGCAGGTCAGGTATTCTAAAAATAATAAGCAGTTGGGATGAATATGATGACCTCAAAGAAGCAGAAGTTTGGATTAAGTGCAGTGAGTTTGGCGATTACTCTAGCCTTGTCTGGTAGTTTAATCAGTCCGCAGGCAATAGCAGAAGAAGATGAGACGGCTGTTAAAAATGAGAACGTTGAAAAAATTGCAGTTGTAGGGTCCCGTGCTGCGCCACGCTCAATCGGCGATTCTCCCGTTCCTATTGATATTATTAGTAGTGACGACCTTAAAAAAAATGGCTCAACTGACATGATTGATATGTTAGTGACTTCGGTGCCATCGTTTAACTCACGCGCTCAACCTATTAGTGATGCAGCAACCTTAGTTCGTCCCGTTAATTTACGGGGTTTGCCATCAGACAGTACGCTAGTGCTAGTCAACGGTAAGCGTCGTCACCGTGCATCTGTGATTGCGTTCCAAGGTGGTGGTATTAACGATGGCGCTCAAGGTCCTGATATCTCAGTTATTCCTGGTTCTGCATTAAAGCAAGTTGAAGTGTTGCGCGACGGCGCAGCAGCGCAGTATGGATCGGATGCGATTGCAGGAGTCATGAACTTTGTTTTAAAAGATAATTCCGAGGGTGGTTCTATCACTGTGACCCAAGGAGAATATTACGAGGGTGATGGTGCTACGACTACGGTCGAAGGTGATGTCGGTTTACCTGTGACTGAAAATGGCTTCGTCAATTTGAGCTTCCAGTATAAAAATGCTGACTCCACTAGCCGTAGTGTGCAGCGTCCTGATGCGGCTAACTTAGCCGAGCAGGGTAATACCGCGATTAATGACCCCGCTCAAGTGTGGGGTAATCCTGAAATTAATGATGACTATTCAGTGTTCATCAACTCAGGCTTAGACATTAATGCCAATATGCATGCCTATGCCTTTGGTAACCTGTCATCCCGCGATGCCGTGGGAGGCTTCTATTATCGTTACCCGCAAAATCGTAGCAATGTGTATTCCAATGATGGTGGTCAGAACTTACTCGTGGGCGCGGTAAATGGTGATCCATCAACATGTGGACTCGTACCTATCCCTAAAAATGCTGATGGAAGTGACGGCAACGTACTCGACACTGATGCATACAAGGCGATGGTTGCCGACCCAAATTGCTTTGCTATGAACCAGATATTTCCAGGTGGCTATACGCCGCAGTTCACCGGTACCATTGAAGATATGTCCTTCTTCGCAGGTGTAAAAGGCGATATCGGTGAATGGAATTATGATTTCAGTGCCGGTACTGGGGCGAACAAAGCCAGTTTTGGTCTTAAAAATTCGTTGAATCCATCACTGGGATTAGATACCCCGACCGATTTTGATACGGGGGCTTATGAGCAAGTTGAAACTACCGTTAACCTCGATTTCTCGCGCTTCATAACCTTAGGAGGCATTGAAGACATTAGTTTTGCTTCTGGTTTTGAATGGCGAAATGAGTCGTTTGAGATTTCTCAAGGTGATGAAGCCTCGTGGATTGCTGGCCCTTATGCTAGTCAAGGTTTCAACATTGGTGCGCATGGTTTTAAAGGCTTTGGCCCAGAGTCTGCGGGTAAAAACTCACGTCATAACATAGGTATTTATACTGATTTAGAAGCTTATTTAAGTGATGACTGGTTACTCGGTTTAGCACTGCGCTACGAAGACTTTTCAACCTTTGGTGATACGTTAAATTACAAATTGACGTTGCAGTATTCTGCAACGGATGAATTGTCGTTCCGCGCATCACACAGCACCGGCTTTCGTGCACCAACGGTTGGCCAAGAAAACGTGGTGAATACCCAGACATCGATCATCGATGGTGAACTGATCCAGACCTTTATTGCGCCACCAACCGATCCGCTTGCGGCATTTTACGGTGGTGAAGTATTAAAGCCTGAAGAGTCGATTAGTTATGCGATTGGTGCTGTATATGAGTACGAAAGCTTCTTCTTAACGGTCGACTACTACAATATTGCCGTTGAGGGCCGTATTGCACAGTCGAGTAAGATTGATGTTGAGGCTAAAGATTATGATGCTTTACGTGCCGCTGGGGTTGAGTTCCCTGAGTTGATCCAAGGTGTGAGCTATTACACCAATGACTTTGATACTACGACTCAAGGTATCGACATCGTCGCCTCCTATGATGCAGAAATCCTGTCGGGTAATGCTAAATTCAGTCTTGCCTATGGTTGGACCGATACCAGCGTTGATAAGTTTGATCTTAAAACGACCGATGCGGGTAAAGTTCGTCGATTAGAAGATGGTATCCCAGCGCACCGTGCCACCTTAACTTGGGCACAGTCTTGGGACAAGTTAACCCTGTCACTGCGTGGTAACTATTTTGGTGAGTACTATGCGACTCACGCTGATGATACCTCTGACTGGGGCTCTGAAATGGCTGATGCTGCAGTGACCGTCGATCTTGAAATGAGCTATCAATTACTTGATGGCTTAACCCTGGCGGTGGGGGCTAATAATCTATTTGATCAAGAAGCGCAAAAGCTGAAAGAAGGGACCTTGGGTGAACTCGGTGGCGTTTACTATGAAAGTGGGCCATTCGATTACAACGGCGGTTTCTACTATGGTCGAGTGAATTACCGTTTTTAATGAGTAAGCCAATTTATAGAAGCGATTTCTAACCCACCTTTCAAGAAATTTGGCTTTTATAAATAGAAGTGAAGTAAGCAAAAAGGCTGCAATGCAGCCTTTTTTATTCGTATTTGACTCGTCCTAAATATAGTTTAGTGCTTAGTTACGATTCGTTTGCGCGGTAACTAAACCATTTAACACATCACTCATACTGAGTTTTGACGGCAAGAGAATTCCATTGGGGGCGCTTGGACCATAAATTTTATTGTAGGGCGTGCCGGGGACTCCTTCGTGGCGCATATAGGTTTCAATCGTTTTATTCGCCTCACTCCAGTTTCCTTGCATCAGAATGATATTGTCGGCCATCAAGGCATTTACAATTTGCTCCCTGTGGGTGACTTCCGCTTTATTCGTTTGGCAGATGGTGCACCAATCAGAGGTAATATCGACAAAGACGGTATAGCCTTGGGCAACCAGAGGCGCGATTTTCTCTGGGGCTAAGGTGTGCCATTGTAGTTTTTGATAGGCTTGGTAATCCTCGCTTTTGTGCACAAATCCAATAATAGCACTGAGTCCTAAGGCGAAAAATCCCAGCACAAAAATCACCGTCAGCGGTATGGTTTTACCTTTTTGTCTTTGCCAAAGCAGTAATAAGATCGCACCTATTAATAGGCAAAGAATAAAAATACTGATCAGCGTTATAGTGTTCATAAAATGTCCTGATTGAGAATCGCCTTTGTGGTGATTGCGATGAAGGCTTAGGTATTAAGGTTTGGCTATAAAGATTAGGTTAGCGCTAATCTTAGCGGTTAACGGCTTAAATCAGTGTGAATTTATGGGATTATCGCGTTTGGGGTTCTCTTAAATGACTGTTCATTTATTGAAAATGGATTTATTAGCGTTAACGCCTTGATGGCGCGATGCTAGAATGGCAAGCAAGTTTAAGGCCCAGCAGTGGGCTTTTTTATTCGGCGAAAGGTGTCATCAATGAGTTGGAGTACTTGGTTAGGTTTATTGGCTATTTGTTGTTTGGGGGCTATGTCGCCGGGCCCAAGTTTGACTATGGTAGTACGTCATACTTTAGGTGGTGGGCGGGGAAAGGGGATCGTCTGTGCTTGGGCACACTCGATAGGGATTGGGATCTATGCGCTGGTGACGTTACTGGGCTTAGCCGTAGTTCTTAAAAAGGCGCCCTTAGTCTTTAATGGCATTGCGATTCTCGGTGCCTTATACCTTGCTTGGATGGGAGTTCAAGCGCTGCGTTCTAATGGAGGTATGCAAGCTAAATTGGCTGCAGGGGAGGCGACAGATACCTTAACCGCAGCCCGTGATGGTATCGCTATTTCTTTATTCAACCCTAAGATAATGCTATTTTTTCTTGCGTTATTCAGCCAATTTGTGATGGTCGCCGACAGCATGACGGCTAAAGCATTAATTGTTTTTACACCGTTAGTGGTCGATGGTCTTTGGTACACCTTGATAGCCTTATTGCTATCCCACTCGAGTGTGTTGCCTAAGTTGAGAGAAAAAGCGGGGTTAATTGATAAGTTATCCGGCGTAGTATTGATATTGCTGGCGATCCGTGTGGTGTACACGCTTTAGTTATCTATCTAAAATTATTGGTTTTAAATAACAAACACGCCATCAATCGATGGCGTGTTTGTTTATGGCTATGCATTTAAATTAAGGCGTGATTAGCCTTTAAACATTTGCACAGAATTATCAGCTTCTTCTGCCACACTTTCTTGGATAATGGGTGGGTTGGCAATGTGGTCGTCTAAGTTGTCACTCAGCATTTCTTTGAATTCACTGCTAAACCATTCTAATGCGCTCTCTTTTTCTGCACCGAGATCCGCTGATTTAATCGCGGCTTCGAAGGCATTAAAACGTGCTGCGGCAAAACGGAGTGCTGTGCCAACTTTACCTACATCTGCTTCTTGTTGGCTTAGCTGATTGGCTAAGGCAATAAACTGATCGGCAAGTTCGTAAATGGTGGTGCTGCTCGTGTCGGTCATGGCGTTCACTCTAAAAAAGTAACAGATTAAAGTTCGATTCTAACTTAATTGGTGTAAGAAGGAATCGTCAGGCATTAACTATTGGGATCTGTGTCGGTAATGACGACTCCTGTGTGGGAGTCATAATTAATCGACAGTTTATCGTTTGTTCGATACAAATAAGTGCACTGGCCAGGATCGGTATAACTGGCTTTATAGTCGGTTTCAGTCGCATCAATATTCAAGCGCGAGACACTCGGCTGGGCATTTTGAAATAATACTTCCCATACCGATATACAGTCTTCAACATTATCGAGTGCCGGAGAGGCCTCATTGCCATGGATATAGTGTTGTGCTGGCCAACCGAAGGCGTTGAAATCTATTTGTTCGGATTGTGCCGTACCAAATACGGGTAAATCCTCTTTTGGACCTGAGCCCACTTTTACAGCCCATACGGAACGTGCCAGATTGATGGCTGATTTAAAGCTTCCGCCTGCCGCTTTAACGGTTGCAATTTGCGCATCTTGTTGCACATTGATAAATTTTGGCAGGGCCACTACGGCTAAAATACCGAGCACTATGATGACCACCACAAGTTCAATTAAGGTGAAACCCGTTTGATGTCTTTGAATTGATTTATCAGAATGTTGGATCATCATTACGTATCAGAGTGTGCGAGAATGGGCGCACTATATCACTTAATTTCGAATGTTTTAAATTGAAAGTCTTAACGTGAGACCTAGCAGGTTTAGTGGTATTACTTAGCGGCAGGTAAGGTCTGTAAACTTGCCATACTACTACAGGACTTTTAAGCTAACCCGATTATAGAATTGAGGAAGTAAAATAGTGACTCAGGCGACATGGCAAACATTTATCGATGAGCAAAGAGCTTTGCCTTATTTTCAGCAACTAAGCGCATTTGTTGATAATGAACGCAGGGCTGGGAAAGTGGTTTATCCATCTGAGGCTGATGTTTTCAATGCTTTTAGTATGACGCCCCTTGAACAAGTCAGAGTGGTTTTGATTGGCCAAGATCCCTATCACGGCCCAGATCAAGCCCATGGTTTATGTTTTTCGGTTAAACGCGGGATAAAACCACCGCCATCTTTAGCCAATATGTACAAAGAATTAGCGACGGATATTGAAGGTTTTGTTGTGCCATCCCATGGTGATTTATCTGCATGGGCGGAGCAGGGGATACTGATGCTCAATACTGTGCTGACCGTTGAGCAAGGCAAGGCGCATTCCCATGCCAAAGCCGGGTGGGAAGTCTTTACGACTGCGGTGCTGGAATTATTAAATCGGCAGACCCAGCCGATTATTTTCGTGCTTTGGGGCAGTCATGCCATTAAAAAGGGCCAAGTCGTTAACGCACCGCAACATCAAGTGCTCACAGGACCACATCCTTCACCTTTATCGGCTTATCGCGGTTTTTTTGGTTGTGGGCATTTCTCTCAAGTGAATCAATTATTGCTTGAGCGAGGCGAAACGCTGATCCTTTGGCAGGTTTGATTTTAGGATTGCGGTTAAAGCAATAAAAAAGGTCTTACTGAGTAAGACCTTTATTTTTTTGGGGTGAAACTACATTTAGTTAGCAATCAGTGGTTTCTGTCGACCGAAATCTTAGCTAGCGTTACTAAGGCTTGCTTATAGTCGCTATCGGGTAAAGCAGATAATGCCGCGATGGCTTTCTCTGATTCTTCAATTGCTTTTTGTTGGGTGTAGTTTAACGCGCCGCAATGGTGCAGTGCTGCTACGATTTTATCTATGGCCTGAGTACCATCACCTTGCTCAATTGCTTGACGTATGAGCTGTTTCTCTTCGTCTGTGCCATGGGCAATGGCATAGATGAGTGGCAGAGTCGGTTTACCTTCGGCAAGGTCATCGCCAATATTCTTTCCTAGCTCGTCACTGTCGGCGGTATAGTCGAGTAAGTCGTCGGTGAGCTGAAAGGCGGTGCCGAGATACTTACCATAGTTGCCTAAGGCGGTTTCTTGCTCAGGCGTTGCACCTGCTAGCACGCCCGCGAGTAGCGTAGCGGCTTCAAATAACTTGGCTGTTTTGCAATAAATGACCCGCATATAGCTTTCTTCAGTGGTGTCAGGGTCATTGCAATTCATTAGCTGTAAGACTTCGCCCTCGGCCAACACGTTAGTCGTATCAGCTAACACTCTGAGCACTTTCATGTTGTCAAGTTCGGTCATCATCTGGAATGAGCGGGTATAAAGGAAATCCCCGACTAGCACACTGGCACTATTGCCAAACAGTGCATTGGCGGTTTCTCGTCCGCGGCGTAACGTCGATTCATCAACGACATCATCATGGAGCAATGAGGCTGTATGGATAAACTCAATAATCGCCGCTAGCTTAAGATGTGCTTCGCCTTCGTAGCTCACCGCACGTGCGGCTAAAACCGACAGCAGAGGACGAAGACGTTTACCACCACCATTAATAATGTAAAAACCTAATTGATTAATTAGGGCGACATCTGATTCAAGCTGTTTATATATCAGCTGATTGACTGCTTGCATATCAGTGTCAGCCAGTTGACGAATAGCGTTTAAATCCATAATAGACTCTGGTTGTGGGGTCATTACGTACCCGGCCCCTGTTTAGGCTCACGTGTTATAATGAAATGAATTTTACCTAAAATTCTGACATATGACAGCACTAGCTCAACTAATGTGAGAGTTAATCCGGTCTTTTTTTATTCTTTCCTAATTAGGGCTTGCCAGAGTTGGATTCTTCGCGTAAACTCCGCGCCCATTGTCAATAAAGTTTTTGTAGCACCCTGCCTCATCCAAGAATGAGCCCGCGTGTTAGGAATTGGAGTAAAATAGCTATGTACGCTGTTTTTCAAAGTGGTGGTAAACAACACCGTGTAGCTGAAGGCCACACAGTACGTTTAGAAAAGTTAGAAGTTGCAACTGGCGAAACTATCGAGTTCGATCAAGTTCTTTTGATCGCTGATGGCGAAACAGTGCATGTTGGTGCTCCTTTAGTAGCTGGCGGTAAAGTCGTTGCTGAAGTTGTAAGTCACGGTCGTGGCGATAAAGTTACTATCGTTAAGTTCCGTCGTCGTAAGCACCACGACAAGAAAATGGGCCACCGTCAGTGGTTCACTGAAGTTAAAATTACTGCTATCAACGCATAATAGGAGTCTAACTCATGGCACATAAAAAAGCTGGCGGTTCTACTCGTAACGGCCGCGATTCAGAAAGTAAACGTCTAGGTGTTAAGCGCTTTGGCGGTGAATCAGTTCTAGCTGGTAACATTATTGTTCGTCAACGTGGTACTAAATTCCACGCTGGTGTAAACGTAGGTATTGGTCGTGACCATACTCTGTTTGCTCTGACTGACGGTAAAGTTAAATTCGAAGTTAAAGGCGCTAATAACCGTAAGTTTATTAGCATCGAAGCTTAACTTTCGAACCTAGCTTATACTGTTAAAGCCCCGCCATTGGTGGGGCTTTCTGTTTTTTGTGCTTCTATTTACGCCGTGTAGATGCTTGAGTTGGTAAATGATTACCAAGAATGAGCATTGACAGGTAAGATTGGGAGCAAAGTATCTCGAGTTTTTTGGCGACCAATGAAGTTAGACGGTATAATTGCTTCATTCAGTGGTGCCAGGAGTAAGTATGAAGTTTGTCGATGAGGCAGTAATTAGGGTCGAAGCAGGCGACGGCGGTAGCGGTTGTGTTAGCTTTAGGCGCGAAAAGTATGTACCTGATGGTGGTCCTGATGGTGGTGATGGTGGCGACGGTGGCAGTGTTTTCCTGCAAGCTGACGAAAACTTCAACACTTTGATCGAGTTCCGTTTTGAACGTTTTCACATGGCTGAACGTGGCGAAAATGGTCGTGGCCGTGATTGTACTGGTCATAGCGGTAAAGATCTGATCTTAAAAGTTCCTGTTGGTACTCGCGCGGTCGATCATGATACTGAAGAAGTCCTTGGGGATTTAACGACCCACGGTCAAAAGCTATTGGTTGCCAAAGGTGGTTTCCATGGTTTAGGTAACACCCGTTTTAAGAGCAGTACTAACCGTGCCCCACGTCAAAAGACGTTAGGCACACCCGGTGAAGTTCGTAGCCTTAAATTAGAGTTGTTACTGCTGGCTGACGTTGGTTTGCTTGGCATGCCTAACGCGGGTAAGTCGACATTCATTCGTGCGGTTTCCCGTGCAACGCCGAAAGTGGCTGATTATCCGTTTACAACACTGGTGCCTAACTTAGGTGTGGTTAATCCACGTCCTGGGCAAAGTTTTGTGATTGCGGACATTCCTGGTCTCATCGAAGGTGCTGCCGATGGTGCGGGTTTAGGTATTCGCTTCTTAAAGCATCTTGAGCGTTGTCGTATTCTGCTGCACATCATAGATATTGAGCCGATTGACGGAACCGATCCGGTTGAGTCTGCGCGCGCTATCGTAGGTGAGCTTGAGAAATACTCTCCAAAGTTGGCGAGTAAGCCGCGTTGGTTAGTCTTTAACAAAACCGATCTGCTGCTTGAAGAAGAGCTGCAAGAGAAGGTTGATCGTATCGTTAAAGAAATGGGTTGGGAAGGCGATGTTTATACTATCTCCGCCTATAACCGCGACGGTACCAGTGAGTTGGCATTAAAACTCCTCGATTACATTGCGAGTCTTCCACCTGAAGACAATGAAGTCGACCCAGATAGTGAAGTTGAGTTTAAGTGGGATAATTATCATCAAGCAAACCTTGATTCATTGAATGAAGATTATGTTGATGAAGATGATGACGACGACTTTGATGATGACGACTACGACGTAGAAGTTATTTACCAAAGATAATAGTAATCTTTGAGTTTTGAGAGTTCTGTGTACGCTGATACTCAAAATGATATTACTCGGCAAGTTGTGCGTGCTGCACAATTGCTACTGGCCTACGGCGCGGAATCTGATTTAGTTGAAGAAATCAGCCAGCGTCTAGGTCAGGCTTTAGGTCTTGCCAGCGTAGAACTCTCTATTTCCTCTAATTCCCTCGTGTTAACCAGTTTGGTTCATGGTCGCTGTATCACAACTACTCGTCGTATTCGTGAGCATGGCATTAACATGACAGTCGTCTGTGAATTGCAACGTATCTGTTTACTCGCGGAAAAGGGGCTATATGGCCCAAATGAAGTGCGTAAACGTTTGGCGCGGATTGAACCTAAAACCTATCCTCCTAGCATAGTGGTATTCATGATTGGCCTGTCGTGCGCTAGCTTTTGTCATTTATTTAATGGCGATCTCACTGCATGCGTGATTACTTTTTTTGCCGCGGCAGTGGGTATGTCGGTTCGTTTAGCAATTGCTAAGCGGCATTTTAATTTATTAGTCAATTTTGCCATCACTGCTTTCGTCACCAGTATGCTGGCTCAAACGGGTTATTTGTTTGAGTTAAGCGAAACTCCTAAGGCTGCTATGGCAGCGAGTGTGCTGATGTTAGTGCCGGGTTTTCCGATGATTAATGCGATTTCCGACATGGTAAAAGGGCACATGAATGTCGGTATATCCCGCTGGGGTCATGCTACTTTGCTGACAGTTTCTTCTGTGATTGGGATTACGATTGCGATGCAGATCGGTGGAATTTTCCTATGATGGAATTACTGATAACGCTGCTGCACGATGCTTTTTTCTCAGCAATTCCCGCCGTAGGATTTGCTATGGTATTTAATGTTCCTAAACGATTTCTTCCTTACTGCGCTTTAGCGGGAGCCATTGGCCATAGTTCCCGTACTTTAATGTTACAGTTTGGTCTGCCAATCGAGTGGGCAACCTTCGCCGCCGCGGCATTAGTAGGGATTATTACCATAGGGTTTGGTAAGCGCCACTTAGCGCCACCTTTAATGTATGCTGTCGCTGCGATTATTCCTATGATCCCAGGCACTTATGCATTTAATACTGTGATTGCCTTAGTGCAATTGACCGCTCAATCTCAAGTCAGTCCTGAACTGACGGGGCAAGTGATTAGTAATGGCCTCAAAACTGTCTTTATTCTAGGGGCGTTAGCCGTGGGTTTGGCCATGCCGAGTTTGCTGTATTTCAGGACCCGCCCCGTCATTCAATAATTCTATTTCCATAAAACAGGAGTGAGCATGCGCATTGCTATGATAGCCGCGATGGCAAACAATCGAGTCATCGGAAAAGATAATAAAATGCCATGGCATCTTCCAGAAGATCTACGTCACTTTAAAGCGATGACCCTAGGCAAGCCTGTTGTGATGGGACGTAAGACCTTTGAGTCAATCGGTAGGCCCCTTCCTCGTCGACATAACATAGTGATTTCACGCCAAACGGATCTGGTGATTGAGGGCGTGACCTGTGTGACCTCATTTGATGCAGCCAAACAAGCTGCTGGTGAGTGTGAAGAGTTAGTGGTTATAGGTGGTGGCCAGCTTTATGCCGAGTTATTGCCCTGCGCCGATATCTTATATTTGACGCAAATCAATCTTGAGGTGGAAGGCGATACATTTTTCCCCCACTGGGACGATGGGACTTGGAAGGAAACTGAATCTTTGTCGAGTATAAATGCGGCTGGTTTGGAATATCGCTTTATCAATTTGGTAAAAAAATGTTAAATTGCAGCTTCTGTTGTGTACCCTGTGTGTATGGGGTGTCAGTTTATCTAACGTATTGCATCATATCGGACATTTAGTTTTCACGGAAAGAGATAGCCTATTTCGTTATCCTAGATTTCGAACGAGAGCTAAAGCCAAGAGGTCAATATCATTTAGACAATAGATGCTGCCCATACAGAATTGATAATAAAACTATAAGAAAGTATTAAGGAGTATCGGATGCGTCTTATGCCTGTGGCCTTGGCTGCGTTGATTGGATTTAGTTCTATTGCTGTACCAACCTCTGCTGTTGCGGGGGAAGATCCACTCGTAGCGAGTCTTTGTGATTATGTAAAAGCTAACGACAAAAACCGCTTACGTAAAAAGTTAAAAGAAAGCCGCGTTAAGTTACGTCAGATTTACAGTGGTATCAGTTGCGATGGTGCAAGTCTATTGCGCACCGCTTACGGTGCGAGTGCGAACGATACCGGTGAGTTTGTGGCTAAGCGTTTGTCGGCGACTGAATTGAGTGTTGCTGAAGCTGATGGGATGACTATCCAAGCTTGGGCTGAAGCAAACGGTCATGGTGCTAGCCCAATTACCGCTGCAGTGAAAGAGCGTCTTGGCGCTGCTGCGGGCGGTGAAGAAGAGTAATGCGGATTTGAACTTAGCGGCACTTTAGCTCTATTTGCTGCTACGTTATATTAAGCGTCTAATATCAAGTATCTAGCATTAAGCTAGATAAAAATGCCAAACTTAAGTTTGGCATTTTTTATGGCCTTAATTTGTGCAAAGGCCGGACAGTTCGAGTCGTCAGTAAGATAGGCAAGTGAATTCGTCTCAAAAGAAAGGGCCGCTAAGCGACCCTAGGTTTTAGTGGTGATAAACATTAGACTCTAAATTCACCGACCGAAGCTTGGAGTTCTTCGGCTAATTTGGCGACTTGATGGCTAGACTGAGCCGTTTGATCTGCACCAATAGCGGTTTCTTCTGAAATTGCTGCAATATGCTCTAGTTTTTCAGAAACTTGCTGGCTTACTAAATTCTGTTCCTGCGCAGCATGGGCGATATGGGTGCCAGAATCATAGGCCTTATGCACAGATTGGCTAATGGTCTCGAGGGCAATGTTGGCTTGCTCCGTTTTTTCAACACAGGCGTTGGCTTGAGCGCGCCCCATATCCATGGCGGCAACGGCTTGCTCTGCACCTTGCTGCAACACTTCGATCATCTGTTGGATCTCTCGGGTCGACACTTGAGTGCGTGAGGCTAAACTACGCACTTCATCGGCAACTACCGCAAAACCACGACCTTGTTCACCCGCACGGGCGGCTTCAATAGCGGCGTTAAGGGCGAGTAGGTTAGTCTGTTCTGCAATACCACGGATCACATCCAAAATTGAGCCAATAGAGGCGCTGTCCGACTGCACTTTATTAATCACAACACCCGCTTTGGCCACTTCATCGGCTAAAGCCAAAATAGTCAGTTTGTTCTCTTGTGCAATGGCACGCATGTGCTGAGTTTCTTGATCAGCCTGTTTGATTTGCTCAAGGGCTTGATTGGCACTTAAAGACACCTGCTGAGCACTAGAGCTAAGTTCAGTTGTCGCAGTAGCCACTTGGTCAACTTGGCTTTTTTGTTCTTGTATGCCTGAGGTGGTTTGCGCTGTGATTGCTGATGTTTGTTCGGCTGCCGCGGCAAGTTGATTTGACCTATCTAAAATACCTATGATTAAACTGCGTAAGCTATCGACGAGACGATTACAGTTTTTTGCTAGTTCGGCAAATTCATCGTGTCCAGAGTCATCTAGTTTATGGGTAAGGTTGCCTGAGGCTAAGACGTTCAGGGCATTGTTCACTTGGCTGAGTGAGCGTTTTAACGGATTCACCACAGCAAAACTCACAATCACAGCGACAACGATTGCTATTAACACAACAATCATGGTTTGTATGCTGGCAGAGTCAATCTTGGCTATAGTGTCATTGCTCATGTTCGCGGCAACAAGTTCGATGTTATCGCTGACATCATTCATGTTGGAATTGATGACTTTCACATCATTTTCGATAATGCCTAGTTTTATCACAGCTTCTTTGGAGTGGGAGAGCTGACTCGATTTTAGCTGCAACATAGATTGCGGACCAGTGACGAGCGCTAATACTTTTTCGATATCTTTAGTGACCGAGCTTAAGGTATCCGCTTCGACGATACCTTGACCGTGACGATTCACATATTCAAGTTTGTTCTTGGTTTCGCTGATAATGTAGTCAAGTTCCTTTGAGATCAGTTCGTGCTTACTGTCTTCGTCATTTGTTACTAAATCTGCAATAGTGGTGATGATATTTCCGAGACTAGTATCAATAGCGCTGGCTGATGCAGCAAGACTCTGCTCATCGGGATTTTGACTGCTTTCTAAATCAACAATATCGAGCAGTTCTGATGAGGCATCATCGGCGGCATTTTCGAGCTTTTTCTTTAGTTCAACGAGCTGTTCTTGCTTGCTCAATGAGGCCTCACGTTCGGCGATCATGGCAATACTATCTCGCTCAAAGGTGGCAAAGCTGCCGCTTAATTGGGCAATTAAAGAAGATAGATTCTGCTGGCTCTTGACTAACTGAGTGAGGGTGGCAATTTCGTTTTTGAACTGAGTCCCATGGTCTTCGAACACTTTACGAATATTCGGGATATTTGCTGATCTAGGGGTGTTATAGGCAATGAGGATTTGTCTTTGTTGCTCACTCAATGCTTCACTAAGGTGGTTTGTCGATTTCAGCGCGGGCAAGCTTAATTCTTGCATCATAGCAGAGCTGGCTTTTAGGCTATTGTTGGTTAAATAAGATGTAAATCCTAGCAACACGAGTAAAAGTGTGACAATACCAAATCCGCCAATCACTCTGGTGGCTACATTAAATTTCATAGGATACTCCGATTTTTATTATATTTTTCCAAATGAAAACAGGGTGATATTCAGGGTTAGGCGGTTCAGTCTGTTATCGACTTTAAGCTGTTTTAGTTTAACTCTTTTTTAACTTTTTTTGCGTAATTTTTTGGTCTTTTTCAAGATGCCATAAGGTTAAGTGTTCACCCCAGCAACAGCCTGTATCTAAAGCCTTTAATTTAGTATCGTTGACTTTGCCCATCAGCGCAGCCCAATGGCCAAATACTAAGGTATGACTCTGACGCAGTGGCGAAGCAAACTCAAACCAAGGTTTGAGTTGTGGATTAGTACAGTTTTCAGGAGGTTGTTTGCAATCAAAATCAAGTCGGCCATCGACATAAAGATAGCGCATGCGTGTTAATGCATTGATGCAATAACGTAAGCGCTCTATGCCTATTGCACTTGGATCCCATTGCTCGGCGGTATCTGAATACATTTGGCTTATTAATGTCTCAAGATAATCATCGTGCTTGAGCGCGCGACTGACGAGTGCGGATTCTTCTCTTAATACCTCCAGCGACCACTGAGGTGGTACACCCGCATGACTCATAATGAGTTGGTGTTCAGGTAATTCACGCATAAGAGGTTGTTGTCTCAGCCAGTCAATTGAGGCTGAGATATCGGGGGATTCTAGAATTTCAGTGAGATTATCGCTGGGTTTAGCGCGCTTGAGCTTACCGTGTAATGCCATTAGATGGAGATCGTGGTTACCTAAAACCGTTTTAGCGGAATCACCTAAGGAGCGAAAAAAACGTAGGGTAGCTAAGGAGTCAGGTCCGCGTGCAACAAGATCACCTACAGCCCAGAGTTCATCGCGGGAAGGATTAAAATCGACCTTAGCTAGTAATTTTTGTAACTCAGCGAAACAGCCTTGAATATCACCAACAAAATAATGCGCCACAGTACCCCTTTCCTAACGATATTAATGTAGTAAGCCTGGGGTCGCTAAACGGAAGGGACGGATTGTCGCCTGAAAACGCTCACCCGATTCGCTGACCATACCATAAGTGCCGTGCATTATGCCAAGTGGCGTATCGAGCACAGTACCACTGGTGTATTGATAGGCAGTATTCGGCGCAATGGTTGGCGTTTCACCGACAACACCGGCACCTTGGACTTCACTGGTGTTGCCATTGGCATCAGTGATTATCCAGTGACGAGTTTCAAGTTTAGCCGCTTGCTCACCTAAATTGATGATAGTGATGGTGTAACTGAAGAGGTACTTTTCATCCTCGGGCGAGGACTGCTGCTCTATATACTCAGTTTTGACTTCGACCCGAATGGAGGTGTCCAATGCGCTCATTCTTGTTCCTAGGCTCTGGTATAAGGGCACCTAAGTGCCCAGACATATTTATGCTTTCTTATCGCAAACCATGTTAGCCATAGCAACATACTGCTGCACGCTAATCTGTTCTGGGCGTTGACTTGAGTCAATCCCTAACTGCTCGAACTCATCGTCAGATAACATGTGCTTTAAGTTATTACGCAGAGTCTTACGACGCATGTTGAATGCGGTAGTACAAAGGTGGCGCAGTACGGTCACATCTTTACAAGGGAACGGCTTTACGGCGTATGGCAATAAGCGTACGACTGCTGAGTCCACTTTAGGCGCAGGGGTAAAGCTGTGGGGCGGTACTTCGAGAACCGGAACCACTTGGCAGAAGTATTGTGCCATGACCGTTAAACGGCCATAGGCTTTACAGCCAGGGCTTGCCGATAGACGCAGGACTACTTCTTTTTGTAGCATAAAGTGCATGGTTTCAATCTGTTCGGCAAATTCGAACAGGTGGAACATCAGTGGCGTTGAAATATTGTAAGGTAAGTTACCGAATACTTTCATTTTTTTGCCAGGCACACTCAGTTGGCCAAAATCAAACTGCAGTGCATCACCTTGGTGAATAGTCAGTTTATTTTTAAGGACTGGGTGTTGATGTAAGCGTTCAACCAGATCGCGGTCGAGTTCGACGACAGTCAGATTATCCACAGCATCGGCTACAGGTTCTGTTAAGGCACCAAGGCCAGGGCCGATTTCGACCATCACATGGTGATTATCGGGTGCAATTGCACCCACAATGCGGTCAATCACATTGCCGTCGGTAAGGAAGTTTTGTCCGAAACGCTTTCTGGCCGTGTGGCCTAAATGTACTTTGTTGCTCATTAATAATGTAATCGTTTAGTTCTTTGAGGATAACTCAATGGCTTTATTCAGAGCACAGACAAAACTGCCAATATCGGCCTTGCCTGTACCCGCGAGATCGAGCGCCGTACCGTGGTCAACCGAGGTACGAATATAAGGTAAACCTAAGGTGATGTTTACCGATTTGCCAAATCCTTGTGACTTGAGAACGGGAAGTCCTTGGTCATGGTACATGGCCAAGACGACATCGGCGTCCTGTAAATATTTAGGTTGGAACAGAGTATCGGCCGGTAATGGGCCGACAATATTCATTTGGAACTCTTCACGCAACTCGTTGAGTGCAGGAATAATCACGTCGATTTCTTCACGCCCTAAATGGCCGTCTTCACCAGCGTGTGGATTGAGACCACAGACATAAATTTTCGGTGAAACTATGCCAAATTTACTGATGAGATCGGCATGTAGAATCTTGATAATATGCTGTAAGCGTTGGCGTGTTATGGCTTTTGCAACATAGGCCAGAGGAATATGGGTGGTCACGAGTGCCACTTGCAAACCTGGTGTTGCCAGCATCATCACTACATCGGGGCAATTTGCTTGATGGGCAAAAAACTCAGTATGGCCACTAAAGGAAATACCTGCTTGATTGATAATGCCTTTATGCACTGGGCCTGTCACGACAGCATCAAACTCGCCGCTCATGTTTTTTTCGCCCGCATAACGCAAGGTTTCAACTACATAAGTGCTGTTTTGCTCATCGAGCTGACCGCAAATCGATTCGCTCACTAATTTAAAGGGCGCTATGGTTAATGTGCCCGCTTCTTGTGGCTTAGGAGCTTGATTTGGCTGGTAAGGGCGGAAAGTCACTTGCAAACCGAGTCGTTTCGCACGGCTCGCAAGTAATTCTGGATCCGCACAAACGACTAACTCAGCAGGCCAAGCCTGCTGAGCGAGTTGTACGACTAAATCGGGGCCAATACCTGCGGGTTCGCCTGGGGTAACGGCAATACGTTTAGTGCTCAATTAGAATTAACCTCGATTGGTCTCTGGCTGGAAGATTTCAATGTATGCGTCTGAACGCATTTCGTCTAGCCAGTTTTGCAGTTCTTCGTTAAATTTGCGACGGAAGATCAACTGGTGCGCACGGTTGCTATTGAACTGATCCGTGGCGTCGGTTTTTCTGCGTTCTTCTAATTGAGTGATATGCCAACCGTGAGTCGTACGGAATGGCTCACTAATTTGGTCGTTTTTCAAACTATTGAGCGTTTGAGCAAACTCAGGTACGTAAATGCTTGGTTCTGCCCAACCTAATTCACCACCTTTTGTGGCCGAACCAGGATCTTCTGAGTACTGACGCGCTAGGTCTTCAAACTTAGCTTCACCTGAGCGGATTTGCTTCAGGAATTGCTCAAGCATGGCTTTAGCGCGGTCTTCTGACAGGATCGGCGATGGCTTGAGCAAAATGTGGCGCGCTCTAACTTCTTCGATTTCTTTGGTTTGTAGGCCGCGAGCATCCATGATCTTAATAATATGGAAACCTGCACCACTCTTAATCGGGCCGATAATGTCACCCATTTTCGCACCGTTAATCACTTCGGCGAACAGCGTTGGCATTTCGTTGATGTTCATATAATCCCAAATACCGCCTTCGAGTGCTTTAGGACCTGAAGAAGAAGCGATAGCGGTACGACGGAAATCCTCACCACTCTTCAAACGTTCTAAGACGATATTGGCGCGTTTGCTTGATGCTTCGAGTTGTTCACTGGTGGGGTTATTAGGCACGTCAATCAGGATGTGGCCAATTTGGTATTCCACATCTTTCATCCCTTGTTCTTGGATGAGTTTGACTAGGCTAGTAATTTCCTGTGGTGATACTTGAATACGGCGTTGTACTTGAATACGTTGAATTTCACCTAGAGTGATTTCTTCGCGCAATTGTTCGCGGTATTGGCTGAAACTTAAACCTTCGCTTTCAATTTTTTGTTGCATCTGCGCGACAGACATTTTTTGTTCGCGCGCGATGTTTTCAATCGCTTGGTCTAGTTGTAAGTCACCAATATTCAGCCCTATACGACTAGCCATTTGCAATTGTAGGCGAGTTAAGATTAAACGCTCAATCACCTGAGTGCGCAGGGCACTGTCAGAAGGTAACGATTGGTTTGCTGCTTTGGCATTCGCTTTAACAGTGTCAATCATGTTAGTGATTTCACTTTCGAGCACTATGCCGTCGTTAATTTGGACTGCAACGCGGTCTAGCGGCTGGGGTGCGGCCAATGTAGGCTGGCTGATCGCGAGTGCAAATAAAGCAAAAATCAGATGTTTACTGGGTTTCATCCACAAAATCCTTGGCACGTTCTAAGGTCAGGTTCGACGGCTTAATTGAAATAACTTTACCATTTATATCGAAATTACAGTGAGTTGCCCTAATGTAATTTTTTGGCGACGCATTTGAGTGCAAGGTTAGACCTTAAGATCCGTTTTTATTCGCTTTAGCAAAAGGTGAACGGTAAAGCACTCATTAATCTGTTTGGACTCTGAGTCCTTGTTGAGGTTCAGCAATCTATCACAATTCTTTGCTAATTCCTCAGATAAAGCGGTTTTCTGTAGTTAAACAGGCCGTCATTGAGCATATCGGATACGCCTAATGGGCCAGAACCACCGAGTCCCTTAATGATTAAGTTCAGGTAGACACCACTATCAAACTGCTCACGAGGATCAATTGTGGCAGAACCTATATTGTCGTCATAGTTGGTTTTAATACGGTAATGATAACTAAGTCTTACTGCGTAACAGCATGATTCGTACTGGATACCTGTGTAAGTTTCAATACTGCGACTTTCGTTAAGGTCATAATACCAATTACCAACAAAGTAGAGGTCGTCACTGATTGGCCAAGCGCCACGAACGCCCGCTTGGGAGATGTTCACTGTATCATTGGTATTTGAGTTCAATAAATCTGGGACATAGCGATAGCTAAATTGCAGCAATTTATTCGCTTCAGGTCTGAAATCTAAGGTGACTTCAGATTTTTTATTGTCACTGGTGTTGGTATCGTACTGAATCGCAGCCCCCATATACCAATCATGGGACAAGCGGGTATCTAACTCTGCAGCAAGTACTGAAGTTGATTGATTAGACTCAAAAATACTGTCTTCGTAACCGACTTTACTGTCTTGCAGATAAAAAATTTGTCCTAGGCTGAATTTAGTGGCTTCTTGGTTATGACTATCAAACAGACGTGTGGTAACACCTAGAGTGACTTGATTTGCATCGGAAATTCGATCCAGACCCGAGAAGCGACGATCACGGAATAGACCAAAGTAGTCGTCCTGTAATTGAGCTGTATCATAAATGCCTATGTTGCGTTGATCTTCGTAGCCGACATAAAGATATTGAAATTGTGGCTCGAGCGTTTGGCGGTAGTTTTGATCGAAAAGCTCAGTAAAACGTTCGAAGTTGATTTGACCATTAATCCGTACCTGCGGGATGGTGCGATTCACTGTATCGTCTAGTTCTTCACTTGGATTGTTATTTTGTTGCCAATAATTGGTCTGCATCAGCTTAACTTGGCTGGTGAGCGAGCCTGAAGGTCCATGTATTGGCAGAGTTACGCTCGGTGACATGTGCAAACGAGTCGCCGTATTAACATTGTTGTCCTGATGGGCAAAATTCGTTAGCTCTGAATTGAAACCAAAATCTAAATTGTTCCAAAAATCAGCAGCGCGATAGTTAAAGTTAACCTGAGGCATGACTTGATATGGTTTTTCATCCTCACCCAGTACTTTAATATCTTGTACTCGGGTGCTTAGATCCCAGTTACTTTCGAAGTAGCTGATTTCACCTATGCGTGATAACTGGTTATCGGTTGCACGGTTAACATCTGACTTTAAATCATTGAAATAATTGTTATCTGATACATCGGTAAAATTCGCTAACACGCGCCAATTTTTATCGATCGCCCCTTGATGCTGCCAGTTATATAGGTAGCGATTCGGGCTACCATCGATCAATTTGTCATTGCCTAGATATTCTAAATTGACTCGGCCATTTTGGGCTTCACCCGCCAGATAACCAAACTCTGTTTTAGTGAATAAACCACGGTTTGACATATAGCTAGGCGTAAATGTTAAATCGTACTCTGGGGCAATATTCCAATAATAGGGTGCAGAAATTTCGACACCATCAGTAGTGCTAGTGCTAAAACTAGGGTAGAGAAAGCCAGATTTACGTTTTTCTGAAACGGGAACTGTCATGTAGGGAATATAGAATACAGGTACACCGCCAATTCTTAGTTTGGCATTCCAAATTTCGCCCCATTCTTCTTCACTGTTGATCTTGATCTTTTCGGCCTCGAGTAGCCAAGACACATTGTCAGGAGGGCAAGTAGTGAAGTTGGTATTCGTTAAAATTAAATTGTTATTGATAGTAATTTGCAGTTTTTCGGCATCACCGTGAACTTGTTGGCCATGGATCCAATATTGTGCGCCTTTAAGGGTGGCACGGTTTGTCCGCATTTGAGCTTGTAAGGATTCGGCTGTAACGGTGAAGTTACTGTCTTGAAAGACTAAATTACCATTGGCATCAAACTGTTCAGTAGCTTGATCTAAAATCGCCTCATCGGCTGCTATGTGCCTATCGCCTTGGCTAAAAACCACATCGCCACGGAAAATCGCCTGCTTCCCCATTTCGGCATTGGTGTTATCAGACGCAATACGAATTTTGTTGAGTTCAGCCGCACTCATCCCTTGGGTTTGAGATACGATACGGGGTACTGGCGGTTCGATTAAGCATTGGGATGCCGAAGCGGTTAGAGAGTCGTCTGCCAGGACTAATTGCGGTAACAGGCTCAGGGCCAGAAGGTATCGGATCTGCATCTTTAGGTCAGTAATTATGATTTCTTATTCTGGACAAGTATGGATGGGGAAAGTTGCAATTGACAAACGCAACATCGCTTAATAAATCTCTCAATTTCTTAGCTGTTTCCAAATTCTATGCCAGCTATAATAAAGCAATTTTTCTTTAAGAGCCATGAAATGACTTTATCCGATCCGAGATTTCTTTCCCTTAATCAGTGGCTGAATGCTTATTTTTCCTGTGAGGTGATGCCTGTGTTGATTTCCGGAGACGCAAGTTTTAGGCGTTACTTTCGGATTTCGATGCCTGATGCTACCTTTATCGCCGCTGATTCACCGCCTCAGTTAGTGCCTATCGCCCCGTTTATTGCACTGTCGAATGCTTATTCAGCCGTGGGACTGACAGTTCCAAAAGTAATCCACGCCGATGCCGATTTGGGTTTTATGTTGATGAGTGATTTGGGCGATACCCAACTCTTATCTGTATTGACGGTACAAAATGTGGAAGGGTTTTACCGTCAGGCGCTCGATTTATTACCGCAAGTGGCCGCTGTGATTGAGTGCAAGAATCTTGATAGCGGTTTAGTTCAGGCATTACCTAACTACGATGAAGCCTTTGTGCGCCGTGAATTACACATTTTTACTGAGTGGCTGTTAGGAACACATCTTAATTTGTCTTTGGACGCGGCAGAGTTGCAGTTGCTGAATGATACTTTTGATCGCCTCGTCGGCAATGCGCTGTCTCAACCTAGTGTGGGAATGCATAGGGATTTCCATAGCCGTAATCTTATGCTGCAAGCGGACAAGCTGTGCGTGATTGATTTTCAGGATGCTGTCGTTGGTCCTGTGACTTACGATGCGGTATCACTACTACGCGATTGTTATATTCGTTGGCCACAGCCGTTAGTCGCAGACTTGATGCGGTATCATTATCAGCAAGCATTAGCGCTTGGTTTTATTCCCGCACAGACTCCTTTTGAGCAATATCAAACTTGGTTTGATCTCATGGGCTTACAGCGCCACATTAAGGCGGTGGGGATTTTTGCACGATTAAACTATCGCGATAGTAAACCTGCGTATATGGCGGATATTCCACTGACATTAACGTATATTGTCGACATCTCGCTGCAGTATCCCGAACTCGTGCCATTTGCACACTGGTTAACTCGTCGTGTGTTACCTGCGTTTACTGTGAGTCAGTCTTCATCTGAGGTTAAGCAATGAAAGCCATGATCTTGGCCGCTGGACGAGGGGAAAGGTTACGGCCGTTAACGGACAGTTTGCCTAAACCTATGGTGCCAGTGTTAGGTAAGCCGCTGATTGTTTATCATATTGAAAAACTTGCCGCGATAGGCATAGTCGATATCGTCATCAACCATGCTTGGCTAGGGCATAAGTTAGTCGAAGCTCTGGGCGATGGCAGCACTTTTGGGGTGCGCATTCGGTATAGCGCTGAAGAGAGTGCGTTAGAAACCGGCGGCGGTATTAAACGCGCTTTGTCTTTATTGTGTGAGGACGGAAGCGACGAACCTTTTTTAGTGATTAATGGTGATGTGTTTATTGATGCTTTACCGCCAATCACGCAACTGGCAGCGGATAGGCTCGCTCACTTATGGTTAGTGCCTAATCCTGAGCAGCATCCAAATGGCGATTTTGCTTTGAATGGTCATCAAGTGCAGGAGCGTGGTGATGTTAAGTACACGTTTTCGGGCATGGGTATTTATCACCCTGCGCTATTTCATGACACGCCGCAGGGCGCCTTTGCACTGGGTCCGTTGCTCCGATCGCAAATGGCTCAAGACAGAGTTAGTGGTGCCTTGTTTAATGGATTTTGGTGTGATGTCGGTACCATTGCACGATTGCAAGCGCTTGAACTAAGGTTAAAAAGTAACAAGTAAATTTCGGTGCTGGCATATCCATAGGATTAAGCTAGTGCATCAAATACATAATAGAAATCAGGAAATAAGATGCGGCTTTGGGGTAAGTTTTTTGGATTTGTCATTGGCTTTATGTTCGGCCGTATTTTTGGTGCACTGCTAGGTTTGTGGCTCGGTCATCTTTACGATAAGCGTGCGGCATCGGGCGTGGGTTTTCGACAGATTCTAGGGCAGGCTAAGAATCGCCAAGCCATTTTCTTTAATACCACATTTGCAGTAATGGGGCATGTGGCGAAAGCATCAGGACATGTTACCGAAACCGATATTCGCATTGCGACCTTATTAATGGATCAAATGCGTTTAACGGGGGAAGCCCGTAAAGAAGCGCAACAGGCATTTCGTGAGGGTAAATCGGCGGATTTTGATTTGCGCAGCAGCTTACAAGCTTTCCGTGTTATTACGATGGGACGCAAAGAGTTAGTGCAGATGTTCATCGAAATCCAGATCCAAACGGCACTGTCTGACGGTGAATTGGATCCTGCTGAGCACGCTATCTTGATGACGATTGCTCAAGAGTTAGGTTATGGTCGAGCGCAGTTAGATGAATTACTTAAACGCTGGCAGGCGGAGTTTCGTTTCCATCAAACATCGAGTGGCAATAAAACATCGATTACTGATGCCTACAGTTTACTTGGCATTACGAACGAAGCTAGCGACCAAGAAGTTAAGCGGGCTTACCGTAAATTGATGAATGAACATCATCCCGATAAGTTAGTGGCGAAAGGGTTGCCACCGGAAATGATGGAGCTCGCTAATCGTAAGGCTCAGGATATTCAAGCAGCCTATGACAGAGTCAAGTCTGAGCGCGGTATGCGTTAGCCTTGATTAAATTGGTTTTTGTAAAAGATAAGGAATTCATTATGAAAAACACTTACCGTTTGTTGCTGTTGGCGAGTTTGTTACCTGTTGCTATGTCTACGCAGGCCGAGGTGTTTATCGCTCCTTTTGGTGGTTATAGTCTGGGGGGCGGTCAATTTGATGTGAATCAATATGAGGTCAACACAGATCAAACTGGTGATAAGGCCGATGTGAAGGTCGAGGAGTCGAGCCATTACGGTTTGATGGTGGGTATTGGCACCAATGATCCCGGTAATATTTATCTTTTATATAGTCATCAAGCCTCTGAACTGAAAAGTGGCGGCTTGTTTACGCCAGACTTTCTTACCTCGTTAGATTTAGATTACATCCACTTGGGTGGCACTTTATATTTTCCCCGTGGTGATATCCAGCCCTATGTCACCGCCAGCGCGGGGATCACCCGCATGCTGCCTAGCGGTTGGTCGAGCGAAACGCGTTTCTCCATGGGGATTGGTGGCGGGGTAGAGTATCAAGTGACGCCACACTTTGGCCTGTTTGCGGATATTCGGGGTTATGCGACTTTTATCAACAGTGACACTTCGCTGTTTTGCAATGAAGATGAATGCCTATGGCACATTACGTCGGATGTGATGTGGCAGGCTCAGGCTAACCTTGGGCTCAAAGTCAGTTTTTAGATTTAACGCATCGTCTTAAAAGGAGATTTAGTGGCATGAAAATAGTCGTACTTGATGGTGAAACCTTAAATCCTGGCGATCTCAGCTGGCAATCCTTAAATGAATTAGGCGAGTTTGCGTGTTTTTCCCGCACGAGTGGCACTGATATTGTCGCGCGAGCCCAAGGTGCTGAAGTCATTCTCACCAATAAAACGCCGTTGACTGCAAAGACGCTAGCACAGCTTCCTAGTCTCAAATACATAGGCGTATTGGCCACGGGCACGAACGTTGTCGATATCGCGGCAGCTAAAGCGCAAGGTATAGTGGTCACTAATGTGCCCGCTTATGCGCCTGATGCCGTTGCGCAAATGGTGTTTGCCCATATTCTGCATCACACCCAAGCCGTGGCCGCCCATCATCAAGCTGTGGTCGATGGCCAGTGGGTGAACTGCCAAGATTTTTGTTTTACTTTAATGCCGTTGCAATCTTTAAAAGGCAAGACTTTAGGCTTAATAGGTTATGGCGATATCGGTCAGCAGGTGGGAACACTCGCCCTCGCATTCGGGATGAAAGTTCTTGTCAATACTCGTTCAATCATCAAGGATTTACCCCAAGGCGTGACGTGGGCGCAACGTGATACTGTGCTTAGCGAATCAGATATTATTTCGCTCCATTGTCCGCTTACTCCAGAAACTGAGCAATTTATCAATCAACAAACCCTCGCCTTGATGAAGCCTAATGCGCTGCTGATTAATACAGCGCGCGGTGGATTAATTGATGAAGCCGCGCTTGCTGCTGCGCTGGCTCAAGGCAAGTTATTTGCCGGCGTGGATGTGTTATCGACCGAGCCGCCCACTGCAGATAATCCCTTATTGCGTGCGCCTAATATCAGCATCAGCCCCCATAATGCGTGGGCGACGAAGGAAGCAAGACAAAGTCTACTCAATATCGCAGTGGCGAATTTGAACGGTTATTTAAAGGGTGAAGTGATTAACTGTGTAAACAGATAAAGCAATATACGTCACTATCAGAACCAGAAAACAGGTTAGGCGTTCTAAATGAACCGCCCTGTGCGGAGCCGCATGCAAGGTGGTGTGGGGGCTGGAGGTTGAAGGCTAGATACCTCCGGCTACCCGATTATGTAACTACTCAATTTCGTATTTTAATCCAGAAGCAAGCCAGCTACTAAAGTCCTTATAAACAAATTCTTTTAATTCAGGATCCATGCTGCCGTGGCCAATAATAGATACCTCAGGATCCTCTTCACTCAGCTTTAGGATGAAAGCTTCGCCTCCACCGTTGTCTCCAATGTTTATATATCCAGGCGCGTATCTTTTTGTTTCGTAGCACTCATTGCGCTCTATGATATCTTCTGGAAGATATAGGTGTACGTCTCCTTCAGATTCTATTTTGTGAGTTGATATGAACTCACGATACGACCTTGGTAGCTTCGCCCCAAAATACAGTTCTATATCTTCGATGTTCATGGTGAGACTTCACATAACGCCGCGCTCTGCGGCAAATTTGGAGCGCAGCGGAAAATTTGTCCGCCCTCGCGCTTTGTTAGCATTGCTACACTTCACGCTTGCAGGAATCCATTTCTTCTTTTGTAATTTCAATTTCATTTATTCGCAAAAGGCCAGAGGCAATCGCTGGTTCGAAATCCTGCATAAATCGATCGCTGCTTCGATGATTATTTTCTTCCTCTGGAACATTCAACCAAACAAAGTCGAGATGTACGCTTGCACCCTTAACATTTTGATAATGATTTAACTTAGAGAGCATCATATAAAGCCGCTCTCTAAACATCATGTGAATTCCACGATTTGGTCTAAACTCGATAAATATTTCTTTATCATCATTTTTGTAATAACCATCAAATATTGGCTGATGATTGCTTACTGGATCGATTCCATGAAACTGCGTAACAAGTTTTGCTTCACTTATAATATTTGACGCATGAATGCCTTTTTGTAGCACATATTTTTGCATTGCAACCAATTCAACTTTTCGCCAATCAACACGAAACTCTGGGCCTGAAGCCTCGATAACTCTTGATCGTTCATCGGATGCTTTAGCCTCAACTTCTTGCTCAGAGGCTCGCTCAACTGAGGCTCCCTTGCCTGCGTGATAATCCCCGTAGACATTTGTGTGTTGTTGAGTCTGATGCTGACTGCTTGAAATGGTAATCAACTGAGTTAGAAGTTCAGATTTCTCCTTTTCGAGTTTTTGAACCTCTTTTTCCTTTTTCTTGGCTTCACGGGTTATTGAAATCAACTTGCCAATGGAAAAGTTGTCGAAACTTTCCGACAAAATCAAAACAAGTAACAGCAGAAGCAAAGTAATAATGCCAGAGTTTATTTGTCCTTTGGGCTCAACGCTAAAGTAACTGAATCCGATCATCGAGGCCAATAGAAGACAGAAAAGTACTATTAGCACTCTCACAAACCAATTTTCTCTTTTATCAGGATTGTCCATAGATTCCCTTGATTGCTAACTTCTTAGTATTTATGCGCTGCGCTGTTTGCAGGGCATAAATCGCTTGTTGGACTTGGCCGCTGCCACATCCATGTCAATTGGTATGAATGATGCTATAGGAATTTGCTTTTTTGCGGTAGCGGTTTTTTATACAGTTTAGAGGGTAATCACTTGATATCGTTTTACCTTTCTCGTTTTTTCACACTTATTTTTTGCTGATGAATCGCTATCTAACGACTCAAAACTCTAAGGAATACACCTCCCCTCGGAGTTGCCGCAGGGCGAATAGACAAACTGCGTGAGTCTCGCCATGGAGGGCGAGCTAGCTTTCGCAGGTGCAGGGACGCATCCTTCGGAAGCGATAGCAAATTTGTCAATGAGCACAAGGGGCTTTCAACTACGTTGGGGGCGTCTTGGAGCATCCAAGGAGGATAGGACGAGCAGTCCTCCTTGGTCGGGTGTGGGGTGAAGCCCCACGACTTTGATTTTGATTAAAGTATTCAAACTACGAAAAAGATGGGATACATAATTTCTAAGTCGAACCATCAACTTTTCTATAGGCAAAGCTTTACTTGGCCGATTCCCTTTTGAACAGCAAAACACACTTTGGGGCAAAAGCTTTTAGCCAGATAAACAGTTCAATGGTCGTTAAGATTGTCACTGGGGAAACAATGGCAATTCCCCCTGCACACCAGCAATTCATCAGCTTAGCTTTAGCGCCTTTCTTTAGGAATATAAGAAAGGCTCTTTGTGTACTTACTGTTTACGTTTTCTTCTGCGCCATGTGTAAATCCCCAGCAGTGTTGCGATAACGGCAAAGCTCAAGACCACGGGCTTTTTCAGCTTGTGGTACAGGGCGTTCCATTCTGCCATTTCATTCGCCTGCGCTCGTTTTACTGCACCGTCAAAATCGGGCGCTTCACACTGCAAACCAAAGTTCTCGGCCCAAGGCACAAAGGGGCCGTTGGCGACGTATTTTTTGTAGTAACGCAGGGCAAGCTCTTGATCTCGATACAAGACCCAACCAGTGGCTTGGCAGAGTAGCGCTGCATAGGCTTGGCTGTTGTGGGGTACATGATCCGATGCCTTGTTGGCTAGTTCTGCTGCCGTGTAGCGATAATGGAAGCGTTTATCGGGAATTGCTTGGCTGGCGCTGATCCGCAGTTGTTCTTTCTCAGCCAGTTTGCTCGGCTCATTCCAATCACTTAGATCGAACACACCTTGGTAAATAGTGTAATCCGGGGCTAATTCAAATCCTAAGAGTTCCATGCCTTGGTGGCGGGCAAGTTCGGCAACAGCCCAATAGGCTTTCGCGCTATCAATGCCTTTTGTTTTTTTCGCTGCATTCAACTCTGTGCCGTAGGCAAGGGCGCTGTCATTCAGTTTAGGATTAGGGAAGTAAACTGGCGCTTCAGCTATCGCGCCTTCGCGTAATAGCCTGCGACCTAGCAAGTAGCGCAAGCGGTTGTTAATTGGCTCAATATTATCGTACCAGTCGCTGTCTTTAGGGTATTCAAAGGCGATAAATGGCACATGTTCGTCGACAAATAACTTAAGTTCAGCCGTGGTGAGCACGCGCTCCGCCACATAGGCGATGTCTTGCCAGTACTCATCACCGCTGGCGAGTAAGTGACTGAGCGCATCGACATATTCGCCACGCTCTAGTGACAACACTCCTTGCTCGGCACGAATACGACAGTAAGTGGCTGTATCTTCATCGGCATTAATGGCTTGTTGCTGAGTTTCTTTAGCGTCAACAGTGGCCGAGATCTTATTGAGTTGCTCAGGGAAGTGACGCGCTGCCTGAGCATAGGCCTTGGCCGCTTCTGCTTGATCGCCCTTTTGTAGCATTAATTTTGCGTTGAGCCACCAAGTGAGGCCGCTCGGTTTCGCTAGCGTTAATAGGCGCTCAGCACTGGCATAATCACCTAACTGGTAATAAATCGCCGCTAATTTATCGCCATGGTTGAGCTGTAAGCCATCGGTTGGAAATACTTTAAGGAGCTCTGCAACCTTTAATCCCATTTCTGAAAGCTGGCCATTGTAGGCGAATTCATTAGTGCTGCTTTGCCAATAGGCAATCAATAACTGTTGCACGCTCGCCTGTTGCAGTAGCGGCTTAAGTTCAGCAATCTCTTTACCCATCAAAGTGCGGCTTAACATCAATAAGGAATCATAACCGCCGCTATCGCCCTGTACTGATTGGGTGGCATAGAGCTCAATAGCTTTATTCAGTGCATCAGGGGTGAGAGTCATTTGCAGCTCTGACTCAGTTTCACCTGCCCCTTGATTGGTCAATTGCGGGAGCGGCTGGCCTTGGTGTAGCAGGATATAGGCTTGCTCACCTAAGCTCGCTAAACTCAAACGCAGGGGATCGGCGGCGCCTTGTGCGACTTCGGTTTGTAATTGTGTTAGGTAAGCATTGGCACGATTAAAATGTTCAGGATCAGCCGAAGTCTTGCTTAAGATAAGCTCAATACGCGACAGCGAATAGAGTGCCCACAGGCTACGAGATGCGCGTTCGTTTTGTGGTAATTTAATGATTTTGCTGAAATAGTTACTCGCCCTCTCATAATCTTTTGCTTCAAACGCTACGGCACCTAAAGTGTACCAAGTTAGCGCTTGTGGTAGATCTTTGTCTAACTTAGCGGCCATTTGCTCGGCTTCAATGGGGCCCGTTGCATCCCGCAAAGTGTTCACTAAAGCTAAATGGGCGTCACTTAACTCGCTGTTTTCAAAGGCGCGAGTTTGTGAAAGATAACGGCTATGCACTTCATCCCAGAGATATTCCTGTGCAGCGGGTGCATCTTGATACTGCCAAGGCAAAGGTTTTGCGAGGGCGGTGAGCTGCTGGCTGAAAGAGGTTTGCGGTAAATAACTGAGATTGCTCTGCCTATCCTGAGTGAGTTGCAAAGGAAAATCGGGGCCGCAGGCCAATAGCATAGGGGAAAATAAGCTTAAACAAATGAGCGTGGTCTTTTTAAGCATAAAAGCCCGATTGGGTGTTGCCATGGTAAACGATAGTTTTGGCTTATGGCGCATAAATTCCCTGTAAATATAATGACTCACAACGTGCCCAGCCTATCACTTTTTGGCCGCCAGGGTTGAGCATGTGTGTTTGAATGTCTCTGTTTGATTGCGGCATAGGCATGATTGCAGTGCGTGAAACTGTTTTGGTTGGTGTCAACGCTGCTGTATTCTCAGCTCGCCATTGCCACGTTAACAGCCCATCTTTTTGTATTACGCTATAGCCATTTTGCGCATCATACCCGCTGCAAGCTTGTCCCGCTAGCGACAAAATAGGAGGAATTTCACCTGCAATATTACCGTGATTCATTAAGCTCAGTTGGAATAGCTGTTGCTTGTGGATTTCCAGATTTTTTGGCTTATTTTCAGCGGCTAATATCGTTTGAGTTGTGGCCTTGTTATCGCTTGAGATCACTAATTCAATCTTAGCGGCAAGTTCACCTTGCTGTGCAACGGCGATTAAGGTGTTGAGTGGCCAAACCCTTTTATCCCCTTCCAGCGGCAGCCGAAACCAGATAATGCCTCTGAGTTTGGCATCTTTTTGAGTGTGTAGTTTTTGCACAAAGGCTTGTAATACTAGAGGGTCGGCCATCAGTTCCTGTACTACATTGACTGATTTGAGTTGATCGCGCAGCGGTGTTTCACTTTCAACTTTATAACCTGAAGCTGTACTGATGACCGCCGAACCATAGGCGGGGAGTGCAATAAGGTAAGGCACAGTGCTGATATTTGAGAGTTGCTGCACCCACTGCCAACCTTGAGTCGCATCGAATAGCCCGAGGCGTGGATCGCTTACGCTGTGAATTTGTAGCACCAGTTCATCGATACTGGTGAGTAACACGGGAAAATCGGCGCTACTGAGCCAAGCGGGCAGTGCAGTAATGCTGAGTTTGAGTTCTGTGGGTAACAGCGCTTTAAGCTTTTTAAGGAAATCCCGATAGGCTGGCAGTTTACTGTTGGCACTGTCGTGGTCGATTTCAACCCCCGCGATGTGCGTGCCTTTTGCCTGCCAAGTTGCTAGTACTTGGTTGATTTTATTGATCACTTGTTCATCATTTAAATACACGAACTGACCATCTAAGCGAATCACGGCAATTTTTGGCCTAGGATCTGCCTGCAACCAAGCATGATTGACCGCAACTTCAAACCAAATGTCTGCGCCATTGGTTTTGGGATGTGCTTGCAGCGCTAAAATACGTAATCCTTGAAATGCATCTTGGCTTTGCACTAATGCCGTTTGATTGGCGGGGCGCCATTGGCGCTGCCAGATATAGACTTCCTGCGCGAGTGGCGCTCGAAGCGTTGTTGCTTCTGTAGCGGCTTTTACTGCGACACTGGTATTTGGGCTAGCCGTGGTTTCGTTAGCGTTCGATGCGGGCTGGCAGGCGCTCACAAATACTGAAGCGCACAACAAAGCGCATAATAACCACTTATTTTGCTTAATTTTTTTAACTAGATTGCCCATATTGCTGCTATAAATTCCCTTTGGGATGAGGCATTACTATGCCCGAAAAATGCCACTTATACATCGCGGTCAAACTTCTGATAATGCCCACTAAGCTTGGTTTTCCTTTTGGTGCCTTGTTAATCAATATCAGAACTCAGATCTCAAAAATCAGGATCGACTTGAAAGCGCATCTGTTCACGGGTGACGGGATGTTGAAGTATCAATAAATCTGCATGCAGATGCAGGCGATTGGCACGAGTGCCGTACAGATCATCACCCAAAATGGGCGTATTTAGCCCTTCTGAGTGGGCGCAGTGAACTCTGAGTTGATGGGTTCGGCCCGTTTTTGGGGATAGATATACGCGGGCTGTACGTGCCATTTCATCGATATGGCTTAATTTCCAATAGGTTTGGGCTGCTTTGCCAAACTCATGGCAAACGAGTTGTCTCGGTCTATCGTCTAAATCGCCACGTAGGGGTAAAGAGATTTGTCCTGCGGCCTGTTTATCTGCCATTGCTGTAGGGATCCCTGCTAAAAGTGCCACATAACGCTTAGTGACTGTGCGCTGGATAAACTGTTTTTGCAGCTGTTTATGGGCGTCATTTGTCAATGCGATCACCATTAATCCCGAGGTCGACATATCGAGCCTGTGGACGATAAGTGGCCCTGTGGCATTGGGAAACGTTTGCCGCATGCGCGAATACACTGAGTCTTCAATCTCTTTGCCGGGCACTGATAAAAACTCGGCGGGTTTGTTCACAATCGCCATCGCCTCGTCTTGGTAGAGGATGCTTAAGGTTTTGCCTTCGGCGGGGTTCGTCAGCAGGGGATTATCATCGACAACAAGCCCTTCGAGCATATGCCCCAAGATAGGTTGGCATTTACGCAGACAGGCAGGATAAAACTGCTTATGTTGGCGAATTTCCGATTTTGGCGGTGCCCCCCACCAAAATTCGGCAATCGCTAATGGTTTAAGACCATGTTTAAAGGCGTAATGTAGCAACTTAGGGGCGGCACATTCCCCTGAGCCTGCTGGCGGTGTTAACTCAACCGTCCCGTTAAATATGCCGTTAAGGCTTTTTTCTGCGCCGCGAATATTCAAAAAACGATACTGCTCAAACAGCTTTTGCTGCAGCGTCGCCGAGAGCTGTTTACGCTGTAGTCTTAACGCGTCACGCTTATCAGTGAGCAGAGTTAACGCTTGGCTGATGGCATGGATACGTTCATCCCAATAGCGTTTAATATCTCTTAACTGATTCTTTTCATTAATGCTTTCTTGGCTGAGTTTAGCTTCGATTGCAGTATTTTCACGTAAAGTCTCATCAGTCGGATTGGCAGCCCATTGCACTGCGAGTTGATTGCGCTGCGTCTTACGGGATTGACGGCCGTCGATCATCACTTGCCTGTGGGCGGCAAGCTTGGCTTGTGCTTGAGCTTGCTCAGCGTTGAGTTCGCTCGATAGCCGAGGAATATCGGGGTGATTTTCTACTGCAAGTAGCTGCTCGTTAATTTGGTTGATTTGTAGATTTTCGGCGTGGAAAAAATTGTCCTTAGCCAGCATATCAAACACAGGTGGAACGAAGCGTGGCCAATGGTTCTGCTCAGCTAACTTGCCCGAAAATGCCGACAAATAGCCCACTTTCCCCTGCGGATCTTGCACTAAAAGCACACCAAACATTTTACCAATGGCACCGGTTAACTCCCCCGTGAGGCCAAAGTTATGTTGCCAATTGTTTTGAGTCTCAAGGTGGCGTTGTAATTCGTTGGCAGCGATCACGCACAGTGGATGCGGTTCGTAATAGAAAGGAAAGGTAAAACGCTGCGGTAGGGCATAGGCATCAATGGCTTGTGTGAAAGAGGTAAAGCAAGAAGGCTGAAGATGCATATTGGGGTCTACTGTTGGTTTTACTTATCTGGGTTAATTATCGGAGTTAATTATCTGGGTTAAGCCACAACTTAGATGAGGGCTAGCAAGAAAGGGCGCTAGTTTACTCCGCCTATTGGAGACGGTCACTTTTTATTGGTGCGGCTCTGTGTTGAAAAAGGGAAATGGCATTAAAGCGCATTTCCCTTTGATATGTAGCTTGTACTTAAAGCCAATTTTAAACGGTTAAACCCGCTTAAAAGATGACTTTCACTTTACTGGCGCTATCGAGTGCTTTGCTGATTGCGCTGTCGATATCGATATCACGGGCAAGCGCGACACCTAAACGGCGGCGACCATCAATATCGGGTTTGGCGAATAATCTAAGCTGAGTATTGACCGCTTCTAATGCCGCACCAATCCCTTGATAGCGGATATTGCTTGAGGTGCCTTCGGCCAAAATCACCGCCGAGGCACTTGGACCATGCTGATGGATATTGGGAATCGGCAGGCCGAGAATCGCTCTAACATGCAGGGCAAATTCCGATAAGTCTTGGCTGATGAGTGTGACTAAGCCTGTGTCGTGGGGTCTTGGCGAGACTTCAGAGAAATACACTTCATTGCCTTTAACAAACAGTTCTACGCCAAATAGTCCATAACCGCCAAGGGCTTCGACGACTTTGCTCGCAATCGCTTGGGATTTTGCTAACACTTCATCGGACATGGCTTGTGGCTGCCATGACTCGCGATAATCGCCATCTTCTTGCCTGTGGCCAATGGGCGCACAAAAATGAATGCCGTTGACTGCGCTGATGGTTAACAGGGTGATTTCATAATCGAAGGGAATAAAGCCTTCGACTATCACGCGACCGCCGCCGGCACGTCCGCCTTCTTGGGCGTATTGCCACGCTTTATGGCTTAGGGCGATATCGCGAATAACGCTTTGGCCTTTGCCCGAGGAGCTCATGACTGGCTTTACCACACAAGGCACGCCAATTTCACTAATCGCTTGATTAAATTCGGTTTCGGTATCACAGAAAAAATATGGCGAGGTTGGTAAACCTAAGGTTTCAGCGGCGAGACGACGAATACCTTCCCTGTCCATAGTGAGCTTTGTTGCCCGAGCTGTGGGGATAATATTCACCCCTTCGGCTTCCATGTCCACTAAGGTTTGGGTGGCGATGGCTTCAATCTCGGGGATGACTAAGTGCGGTTTTTCTAACTCGATAACCGCACGCAGGGCGTTGGCATCGAGCATATTGATCACATGGGAGCGATGCGCGACTTGCATGGCGGGGGCGTTGGCGTAACGGTCAACGCCAATCACTTCAACGCCTAAGCGTTGCAGTTCAATGGCCACTTCTTTGCCAAGTTCACCGCAGCCGAGCAACATGGCGCGTCGTGCGCCCTCAGTGTAGGGAGTGCCTATCATGTGTGGGTACCTTTGAGATTGTAGGGATGATGAGTTTTATGCTTGCGTTCTATGCCGCAATGATGTGGCTAGTTTAGCCTGAACAGGCTTTAGGATCATGGAGTAAATTGACAAGTGTGTCCCGGATCACTGGGGGCAAAAACGAAACAGCATATCTTTGGTTAATATTGGGGCTGAGGTTGAGAGTAAACTCAAATGTTAATGTTATGTTAGTAGCATGTTTGGAGACCATCCACTAATCTTTGGGATGGAATACATATTATTAATACAAGGAGATGCAGATGTTCTTAGATTACTTTGCGTTAGGTATTTTGTTTTTTGTCATCATTATTATGTTTTATGGTGTCATTGCCATTCATGATATCCCCTATGAAATAGCCAAAAAGCGTAATCATCCCCAGCAAGATGCATTACATATCGCTGGGTGGGTGAGTCTATTCACCCTACATGCAATTTGGCCATTTTTATGGATCTGGGCGACTTTATACCGTGAAGATCGCGGTTGGGGGTTCAATACTGTAATGAAGCGAGAATTAGTTTTAGAGGAGGATGTGAATTTATTGCGCGAGACAGTCAGAGGGCTTCAGACTCGGCTTGAACAGTTAGAGCAAATAACTCCCATGAATATAGCGCCTGCTGTGGATGCGATAAAAACAGACAAAGTTGAGGTATAACATGGATTTATTACTCATACTCACCTATGCGGCCGTGTGTATTGCTATCTTTAAAGTCTTTAAAATTCCGATGAATAAATGGACTGTTCCCACCGCAGTGCTGGGTGGGGTGTTCATTATTGGTGCCTTATTGCTCGTGATGAATTACAACCATCCTTATTCTCGTTTTGCCCGTGAATATTTTGTCACTATCCCTATCACACCCGCAGTAAAAGGCTTAGTGACTTCGGTGGAAGTGCAGCCTAATATGCCTGTTAAACAAGGGGATGTGTTATTTCGTCTCGATCCTATTCCCTTCGAAGCCGTTGTTAAACGTAAACGCGCTGCTTTGATGGAAGCAGAGCTCCAAGTGCCACAACTCGCCGCGGCGTGGGAGTCGGCTAAGGCTAATGTAGAGCGCGCTAGGGCCGATAAAGACCGTAATAAATCTGCCTTCGAGCGTTATGAGTTAGGTCGCAAGAAAGGGGGCGCGAATTCGCCTTTTACTGAACTGGAACTCGATAATAGGCGTCAATTGTACTTAGCCTCAGAGGCACAACTGACCGTCGCGAATGCTGAAGAACTGCGTGTCAGGCTGGCCTATGAATCTAATATTGATGGTGTTAATACCAAAGTGGCTGGCTTGCAAGCTGATTTAGCCAGTGCACTCTACGATTTAGAACAGACAGTCGTGCGGGCACCTGCAGATGGTGTGGTAACGCAAATGGCACTTCGTGCGGGAGCGATGGCAGTGCCTTTACCATTACGTCCCGTAATGAGCTTTATTCCCGATGAGCAGCGCTACTTTGCGGGGGCATTCTGGCAAAACTCGTTAATGCGTTTGCAGGAAGGTGATGAAGCTGAAGTGATATTGGATGCCGCTCCAGGACAAATCTTTAAGGGGAAAGTGGCGAAAATATTACCCGCTATGGCTGAAGGTGAAGTTCAAATGGGCGGCGCGCTGCAGTCATCGGCTCGTTTATTTCAAAATGGTCGCGTTATTGTGCTGATTGATATCGAAGATGATGCTATCCGTAAGCAATTTCCTGCGGGTGTTTCTGGGCAGGTTGCAATTTATACTGAACATTTCCATCATGTCGCTGTGATGCGTAAAGTATTGCTGAGGATGCAAGGTTGGTTGAATTACTTGTTTTTTGATGGACATTAACCCTTAATCGGTTAACTTTTGTCTGTTGTATCAAGTCCAGTTCGCTGGACTTTTTTGTGACACATTTTGGGGTGAATAAAAAGGAATTTGAAAGCATGCAAGATATTCACGATTTAACCTCAGTGCTGCGCTCCAATACGCCAATTGTAGTGATTGAAACCTATGAAGAATATCGCGTGGTTGAGCTGCTTAAGCGGGTCGCCAGTGTGCTCTATCAACCTGTGTTTACATGGAGCATCACCCAAGGCCTAGCACGGGTCGATAAGCCCTTGGCAGCGCAAAAGTTTAATAGCGAACCCACAGATCTGCTCGGGCAAATTAAATCAACCTCGCAGCAGGGAATTTATGTGCTGTGCGACTTCCATCCCTTTGTGATTGATGCACCTAAGAATGTTCGTTTGCTTAAAGAAATCGCCCTTGAGTACGAGACGCTGCAACACACCTTAGTGCTGGTGAGCCACGCCTTTGAAATCCCGCCTGAAATCAAACGTTATTGCGCATATTTTCACTTAACTTTGCCAAGTACAGTGCAATTGCAAAATCTGATTTATCTTGAAGTTGATAAAATTCGTCACCAAGGTACGCCGCTACAGGTCGATGATGCTGCTGTGGTCAAATTAGCCGATAATCTGCGGGGCGTGACTTTAGACGATGCCCGTCGTCTCGTACGCAAAGCCATAGTCAATGATGGTGCTATTACCTTGTCAGATATCGACGCTATCAATAAAGCCAAGTTTCAGCTACTCGATCTTAATGGTGTGCTGCAATTTGAATACGACACCAGTGATTTTTCACAGGTCGCAGGACTACATAATCTTAAAAAATGGCTCAAGCAGCGCTCGCCCATAGTGGCTGTCAGCGCCATTGACCAAGGCGGCCAGCCGACTCCAGTTCAGCACGTCAAAGCGCTCGATGCGCCCAAGGGGATTTTACTGCTGGGCGTTCAGGGCAGTGGTAAGAGCCTCGCGGCTAAGGCGGTTGCGGGCGTTTGGCAACGACCTTTGCTTAGGCTCGATATGGCAGCCTTATATAACAAATACATAGGCGAAACCGAGAAGAACCTGCGTAATGCACTGGATCTGGCTGACATGATGTCGCCCTGTGTGCTTTGGATAGATGAAATTGAAAAAGGCTTAAGCGGGAGTAGCAGTGATGAGGGAACATCGACGCGGATACTCGGCACCTTACTCACTTGGATGGCGGAGCGTAAATCTGAAGTGTTTGTGGTGGCTACCGCTAATGATATTCAAGTTCTGCCGCCAGAGTTGATGCGAAAGGGCAGGATGGATGAAATCTTTTTTGTCGATTTACCCGACGAAGCTATACGCAAAGCCATCTTCTTAATCCACTGTAAGCGCCGTGGAATCGATGTGGCGAGCTTAGATCTCGCCCTGTTATCGGCTCGTAGCCAAGGATTTTCCGGCGCCGAAATCGAACAAGCGGTTATTGCTGCCATGTATACCGCAAGAAGTGTCGAGTGCAGTGTCGACCAAGTGTTATTACTTGAAGAACTTAGTAAGACACGGCCTTTATCTGTGGTCATGAGCGATAAAATCAATGCGCTACGACAATGGGCTGCAGGCCGAACCGTGAATGCCCATGAGTAAGATTTTTGCTTGGTTCCATGAGTGCTAACTAGCATTTTTAAACGCTATATTGGCTTAGTTATTTTCGAGATTCCTAAGGTACTGTTATGAATGATGAGTCGTTTTACTGGATATTAGTGATACAAGGATAAGAGATTGAAAAGTATATATGAACTGATTGATATCGAAGACTCTGGCATAAAAGTAGTCAATGAAATGGTTGCTGGTGCTGAGCATTGTGTAGAGATACTGCCGCCTTCAAAGGATCGGGTTGAAGTACTTGAATCACTTCAGGTATCGACTCGTTCGGTATTAGGGGCAATTGCCTACGAAACCGGTGGGATTTTGATCGACAATGGATGGATTCGTTTTTTCGGCTCTGGACATGAAAGATTGTCTAGAAACCTTACTGATTGGAATAGAAGTGCACATTATCTTTTAGTGGCGAATGACGTAGTTGGTGGATTTTTTGCTATCAACGGCGGCGGTTTAGGCGCAGATGTTGGGAATATATACTATTGGTCGCCAGACTCAATTCATTGGGAAGGGTTAGAAATCGGGTTCGCAGATTTTTTTCAATGGTCAGCTACAAAGAGAATCAATGAGTTTTATGCGAGTTTAGGTAAAGAGCGCTTTCAAAAAACCTATTCACAGATAGCTACAGATAAATGCCTGAGCTTTTATCCATTTTTATGGGCAAAAGAAGGTTCTATTGAAATAAGCAGCGTGAAAGTGGTGTCAGTTGATGAAATGTATAGGCTGAAATTGGAATTATTAACCTCGGTTAGTTAATTCGTTTACCCGCTGATTTTATGAGTACTTCTGCAATAATTATTTGTTATAAACATCTAATATATTGATTGTTAGATGTAAATCTGCTTATCAGCTCTATTGATTCAACATGGATGGGCTGTATATGCCATCCATGATTAATCACTTCTTCGGAGGGGACAGCACCAAGATCTAGCTGACGTTTTTGGCGGTATCTTGGGCTTTCTCGTTACCGCTTACATCAAAAATCAAAGCTGTCGCTATCACCAAAAGCTGTCGCGGCAATGCCTAATGAGTGCTTTAGTGTTGGCGTGACAATATCTCTTTAAATGGTTTGAATCTTAGCGGTATCCACTCCCTGTGGTACCGCTAATGCTGCTTATTCCTATCATGATGACATTAGATAACCTGAACTCGGGATAATGAGTGTCGAAAAATCTAAATTTAACAAATTAAATAAATGATATAAGTTATTGGTTTGAAGGGAAAAATCTATTTTATGACTGAATGCGCAGATTTTTGCGCATATCAAGGCGCTCTGTCGTACGCCATAGCGAGCTATGGTTAGACAGAGCAACGCAGAGAGGCCCGAAAAGATGCCTATTCAGCGGCTCTGCTTATCCCGAGCTCAGGTTAGATATCAAAGGCGAGACTGCCCGGAGTCAGGAATGGCCAACTTAGACGCGTCGGTGAACTCTCACCCTGCGCACCAAAGAAGTAAGCTGTTCTTGGGGTAGCGTAAACCACACTGCCTTTTTGCAACCCGAGTTCCTGCAGATTATGGTGGGTGAATTTGGCTTCCCACAGTTCTTCGCTATGCCAGCCGTGTGGGGCTAATTCCAGTCTTACTTCGGCGCCAATGGGGGTCATGGCGACAATATTGAACGGCAAATTGGCCTGACTATTGGGCTTATTTGACAGCGCTAATTCGTGACTGCGTACATAGAGAACACCATCTTGCTGCAGTGTTTGCTGTTCTGGAGGTGTTAAAAATGCTTGACCATTTTCCCAACGTTTTTGTTGCCAACTGGCTTCAAAGACATTGACGTTACCAAGAAAATCAAACACAAAGCGACTATTGGGGTGCGAGTATAGCTCAGCAGGTGTATTAATCTGCTCTATATGACCATTGCTCATCACTACCACTCTATCTGAGAGCTCAAGCGCCTCATCCTGATCGTGGGTCACAAACACGCTGGTGAATTTCAATTCATCATGCAGGCTGCGTAGCCAGCGGCGTAGTTCTTTACGCACTTTAGCATCCAAGGCGCCAAAGGGTTCATCCAGTAGCAAGACTTCTGGTTGGGTCGCGAGTGCGCGGGCCAATGCAATTCGCTGTTTTTGTCCACCCGAGAGTTGTTCAGGATAGCGCTGTGCGAGGTGGCCTAGTTGTACTGTTTCTAGCAGCTGTGTCACTCGCTTATGAATTTCTGCCGCCGAAGGCCTTTGTTTTTTCGGCATGACTTCGAGTCCAAAAGCGACGTTATCGGCGACCGTCATATGGCGAAACAGCGCGTAGTTTTGAAACACAAAACCCACGCGTCTTTCACGCACATGCACTTGGGTGACATCTCGGTTGCCGAATTGAATTTGGCCGCTATCGGCTCCTTCAAGACCGGCAATAATCCGCAGCAGTGTGGTTTTGCCTGAACCTGATGGTCCCAGCAGACCAATCATTTCCCCTTCTTGAATATCGAGATTAAGTGGGGAAAGCGCCTGAAATTGGCCAAATTTCTTGGAAATATTAGTAAGACGAATACTCATAGTTGGCTCTGCTCTTTATTGTCATTGGCGGTTAAACTGCGTTGTTGCCGCCATTCCACTACGGCTTTTAGCATTAGGGTAAATAGGGCGATCAGGGCCAGTAATGACGCGCTCGCGAAGGCGGCTTCGGCCTGATAATCTTCGTACAATAATTGCACATGTAAAGGTAAGGTATTGGTTTCGCCGCGAATATTGCCAGACACGACAGCAACGGCACCAAATTCTCCTACGGCTCTGGCATTGGTGAGGATTACACCGTAAATCAGTGCCCATTTGATGTTGGGTAGGGTCACGCGGCGAAAAAGTTGCCACCATGACGCTCCAAGGATCACTGCAGCTTCTTCTTCCGATGCGCCCTGTTGTTGCATCAATGGGATCAGTTCTCTGGCTACAAAGGGGCAAGTGACAAAAATGGTCACTAATAGTATTCCCGGCCAAGCAAACATGATCTGCAGATCGTGCTCATATAGCCATTCGCCCAGCCAACCACTGTTGCCATAGAGTAGCAAATAGAGCAAACCTGCGACGACAGGGGAGACAGCAAATGGAATATCAATCAGCGTGATCAGTAACTTGCGACCGGGGAATTCAAAACGAGTCACGCTCCAGGCCAGCATGATTCCGAACACTAAATTGATCGGTACTGTGAGTGCTGCCACCAGCAGTGTTAAACCAATCGCATGCAGCGAATCCGGTTGAGTTAGGTGCCCAATATAACGCTCCCAACCTCCGACAAACGCTTGCTGAAAAATACTCACCAATGGTAATAGCAACAATAGCAAGCCCAAGAGCACGGCGAGGGTAATAAGGCTCCATTTGATCAGGGGCGCTTCACCGACTCTTAAGGGTTTAAATGAGTTCATATGCGCTCCTTATCGTCCATGAATGCGGCGCAGATAACGCGCCTGCCAGAGATTTATCAGCAGTAATAGCAGTAACGAGGTCATCAGAACCACTGAGGCAATGGCGCTGGCACCTGCAAAATCAAATTCTTGCAGGCGGACAAAGATCATTAACGAAGTGATTTCACTGATATAAGGCATATTGCCAGCGATAAAGATCACTGCACCAAACTCACCCAGACTGCGGGTAAAAGACAGTGCCGTTCCAATCATTAATGCTGGCCAAAGAGAGGGCAAAATAACCCTCCAGAATACCGAACGATCCGAGGCGCCAAGCGTCATTCCCGCTTCTTCTTCCTCGTGGGATAACTCTTCGAGAACGGGTTGTACTGTACGAACCACAAAGGGAATACTGGTGAAAATCATCGCGACCACTATGCCTAGCGGGGTGTAGGCAACTTTTATGCCCCATTCTGCTAATAGACTACCGATTTGGCCGTTTTCCGCATAAAGGGTGGCTAAGGTGATACCGGCAACGGCGGTCGGCAAGGCAAAGGGTAAATCTACCAAGGCATCTAAAATGCGTTTGCCGGGAAATTCATAACGCACGAGTACCCATGCGAGTAATAATCCGAAAAGGCAGTTAAATAATGATGCCGCGAGCGCCGATAGTATGGTAACTCGGTAACTGGCAACCACTCTGGGATCGGCAATCACGCCCCAGTATTCGGACCAGCTCATTGAACTGGTCTGCATAATTAAGCCTGTGGTCGGCAATAATAGGATTAGGCTGACAAAGAGTAGGGACACACCTAAGCTGATGGTAAAACCGGGAAGAACCCGCTTATGGCGTAAACGCCCGTTATTAAAAATCACAGAATAATCACCCGATCAGGTTAATTGCGTTAAACCAATACTATTTATACGGTTCGCTCGTTGTTGGCTCAAGCCATTTGTTGGATGCAATCTTTACGGCTAACACTGATTGATAAATGCCAATTAGCGATAAACCCGAGACTTTGCTCGGGTTCAATGTTGATATCTTACTACATTAAGGACGATATCAGCGCTTTAATAGCTCATCGAGTTTTGCACCGTTAGCAAACTGCGTTTTCATGGCATTATCCCAACCACCGATGATTTGCTCAACAGTCAGCAGGTCAACGGTAGGGAACTGTTTAGCAAACTCAGCTTTTACCTTTTCGTTGTGTACACGATAGCTGAATCCTGCCAGTAGACGTTGTGCTTCTTCACTGTAGAGATAATTCAAATACTCAGTTGCGAGTTCCTGTGTACCGTTACGCTTAGCATTTTTTTCAACTACAGCGACGGGGAACTCTGCCAGAATCGAGGTTTTTGGTACAACCACTTGGTAATCGTCCGTACCATACTGCTGGCGGATATTGTTCACTTCCGATTCAAAGGTAATTAATACATCACCGATCCCACGTTCAACAAAGGAGGTGGTCGCACCGCGGCCGCCAGTATCAAATACTGCGACATTACCGAGGAATTTTTTCAGGAATTGATCCAGTTTAGCCTGATTATCCTTACCATAGTTTTTCTGAGCATAACCTAATGCGGCTAAATAAGTGTAGCGAGCATTACCAGAGGTTTTTGGGTTAGGAAAGACTAGTTTAACGTCATCTCTCGCTAAATCGCCCCAGTCGCTGATTTGCTTTGGGTTACCCTTGCGCACCAAAAATGCAATGGTGGAATAGTAAGGTGAACTGGCGTTAGGCAGTAATTGTTGCCAATTTTCTGGGATCAATTTACCGCGATCGTGCAGAACTTGTACGTCAGTCACTTGATTAAACGTTACCACATCTGCGGGTAATCCCTGCAGAATCGAGCGTGCCTGTGCAGATGAGCCTGCATGGGATTGTTTAATTTCGACGGTTTTACCTGTTTTCTCTTCCCAATGTTTGGCAAAAACGGGGTTGTAGGCATTGAATAATTCCCGTGCGATATCATAAGAGGAATTAAGCAGGGTTTGATCTGCGGCAGTCACATTGAGTGAGGTTCCCAGAATGAGGGTTCCTAGCAGGGCCTTTATCAATTTTACGGACATTTTTAACTCCTTAATCTGGCAATTTTGTCAGCGTTATGGCACCTAGAGTAATAGAATTAATTGTTTATAAAAAGCCAGTTGAATAGAACTTTTTTGAATAACTATGAGCGATTTATTTTATGTTATAAGCAGTATTCACCGTGTTTGTCAGTGGTAACCGACTTAGAATAGGCTATCGCTTAGTTGTTTTTATCAAGTAAAGGATAATCCTAGTGTCTGACTTTCCGACAATTGAAGCCTGCATCGGGCAAACTCCGCTGGTTCGCTTGCAGCGGCTTAACTGTGGTACTTCCACTGTACTGTTAAAATTGGAAGGCAATAACCCCGCGGGTTCAGTAAAAGATCGTCCTGCACTCAATATGATTATTCAGGCCGAACTTCGCCAAGAAATAAGTCCTGGTGATACGCTTATTGAGGCAACGAGTGGCAATACTGGGATTGCGCTGGCGATGGCGGCGGCAATCAAAGGATACAAGATGATCCTGATTATGCCGAATAATTCGACTCAGGAGCGTAAGGATGCGATGCAAGCCTATGGCGCAGAGCTCATGCTAGTGGATAACATGGAGACTGCGCGGGATTTGGCGCTGCAGTTACAAAGCGAAGGCAAAGGTAAGGTGCTGGATCAATTTAATAACCAAGATAACGCTAATGCCCATTTCCTCACGACAGGCCCTGAGATCTGGCAACAGAGTCTAGGTAAAATTACCCACTTTGTGTCAAGTATGGGGACGACAGGTACCATAATGGGTGTGTCTAAATACCTTAAAAGTTGTAATCCCGACATCACTATCGTCGGCCTTCAGCCTGCCGATGGCAGTGCTATTCCAGGGATTCGGCGTTGGCCGCAGGCATATTTGCCTGGGATTTTTGATGCTTCTTGGGTTGATTTAGTTATGGATATTGAAGAGCAAGATGCAAAAGCCATGGCGAGAACCTTAGCGCGAGAGGAAGGGATTTGTGCTGGAGTCAGTTCGGGCGGTGCCGTGTTTGCTGCGCTGGAGATTGCTAAACAATATCCGGGTTCTGTGGTCGTGGCGATTGTCTGTGATAGGGGCGATCGTTACCTTTCGTCAGGGCTTTTTTCCTGAGTCCAAGATATTTTCGCCTAAGATATTTGACGACAAGCATTCTTCATTAGTAAAAATGGGCGGAATTCGCCCATTTTTATTGACTCTTTATAATCATTTTTTCGGTGGGAACTGCGCCAAAATTCGGCTGACGGCTTTGGCGGTATCTTGGGCTTTCTCATTGCCGCCTGCATCGAAATCATAACTGTCGCTACCACGCCAAATGAGCGCTTTGGTTTTTGGATCGACAATATCTATCTGAATAGTTTGAATTTTAGCGGTATCACTGCCCAGTGGTACCCCAACACTAGTACCGATTCCTATCCCACCTGAACGGCCGAATGTGCCTGTACCTAATCCAATAGATAGCCCTGAATCCTTAGGTTTATCTTGGGTCAGTAGGGCGTAGGCGACGTTAAAGTCGGGCGACGCTGTATTTTCTACAAATCCTTTTTGAGTCAACTGGTTGTTGATTTCTACTTGAATACGCTGGGCGCTGAGCGGGTCGTCCGTTGGCTGTGGCGTTAGCTGGGTAAAGCTATGTAGTGCGCTGAAGTCGTAATTGAGATCGTAATCGTTTTTCGGTTTACTGCTACAAGCGCTTAATAAGGCAACGGCGACGAGCAGACTGGCAAAGTGACGGTATCCCATGATAGTGCTCCAAGTTGTACAAACTCTGTTCAATGTGCCTTGATTAAGGTTGTTTCTGCAAGTACTTTAGATAAGTGTGTTGTATTTGAATCGCTTTGAATGCAATTCCACACGCTTTGTTTTTAGCAAGGCTCGTTTTGAGTATGGTTCATTTTTAGATAGGAATAGCGGCGGGTTATGGAACAGTTAGCCTTTTTTGATATCCCGAGTCCTTGTATCGGTGTGTGTGTTACCGATGCGCGCGGTTACTGTAATGGTTGCCTGCGAAGCCGTGACGAAAGATTCAATTGGTTAACGTTTTCAGATGCGCAAAAGTACGATGTCATTCGCCTGTGCACTCAACGTAAACGCCGTCGCCAGTTGGCGATGATGAAAGTACGGCAAGCACAAATTGAACAAGAAAGGGCGGCGTTAAATCCGCAGTTAAATTTTGAGCCTGAGCCCGAAGCCGATCTCGATTTTGGTGGCTTCGAGCTAGACTAATATTTTGAATTGCAAGTTAAATAGGCCAGTTAAATAGTCTTGTTTAACTGACTTGTTTTACTAGCTTGTAGAATTAGCGCGTTAGATGAATAACAGATCCGCAGCCGTTTAATCCCTATCCAATCCCTATTACAGCTTGCGCTTCTTCGGCCAGATTAAATTAAATCGGGTATGTTGCTCATCGCTGGTGACGCTGACATTCCCCTGGTGTCGCTGCATAATCCGTTTGATGATCGCAAGCCCCAAACCATGCCCTTTATTGCCATTTTGCACCGATTGGCTGCGATAAAAAGGCTCGAACACTTTCGGTAAATCCACCGAGGGGATAGGTTCGCCGTCGTTACTCACACTTAAATTAACCCTGTGCTGCGTTTGCTTAACCTCAATAATAATTTCAGTGCGGGCAAAGCGTTGGGCGTTGGTCAGTAAATTTTGCAGCGCACGTTCAATTAATGCCGGTTCCCCAAACAAGGGCAGTTTTTCGACTTCTGTCTTTAAGGTAATAGGCGTTGGACTCAAGGTTTCTAGGCGCTTAATGCTTTGATTGATGAGATTAATTAGATCGTATTCATCCAACTGGATACCTTCTCGCTGTGACTCTAAGCTGGCGTATGTCAGCAGTTCTTGGAGTAAGTCTTCCATTTCTTTAATATCAAGCTGCATCTCATCGAGAAAGTCTTGGCGCTTTTGTTCGTCCGAATCGGGCTGACAATACATGGGCATGAGTGCAAGGGCGAATTTGAGTCTTGCCAGCGGCGTGCGGATCTCATGGGAGACCGCATTAGACAGGTGTTTCTGGTTCTCAATCAAGGCGCTGATATGTCGCGCCATTTCGTTAAACGTATTGGCTAAGGGCTTAACTTGGGAGCGATTTGACAGGGTAATCCGCGTGTCCCATTTGGCTTCGCCAAATTCTTTGGTGGCCTTACGCAGTATGCTCAAATCCCGTGAAAGCGGGCCGACCCAAATTAGCGCAACAAGGGCGAGTGATAAATAAAAGAACAGGGTGAACAGGCTGCGAAGGTTGGCTCTGGGATCTATGTCCAGCGGCCCCGCCATTAAGACTTGATCGTCTACTCGAATAAATTGCAGCAAGCTATCATCATTGGCCGTGGTGGTGAACACCTTGCTTGTGCTTAACGCTTGATTATCTGCCAGTGCGACTTGATCTGCATTGAGTAATTGCAGTGGCATCACAGGGTTCGCAGGGATCGCCTCCAGATACCGTTGGCGGGCATCGGGAGGTAATTCCGCTAATAATTGCGCCAATGCCACTAACGGCGCATCGAGGGCATTATTGTCATCAACATTCTTCTGCCACAGGCTGTCGAGTGTCCAGCCAATCCCAAGCACGCTGAGACTGAGTAGCAGATATAAACTGATAAAGAGACGTTTCACTGTATGTGTGCTTAGTTATTCCAGGCTTCAGGCGCAAAGAGGTAACCTTGTCCCCAAACGGTTTTAATTCTGAAAGGTGTCTCGATATTATCGTTGAGTTTTTTACGTAATCTAGAGATACGCACGTCAATTTTTCGATCTTTGCCATCGAAATCAATATTGAGTAACAGCTGATAAATATACTGACGGCTGAGCACTTGGCCCGCTTGTGAGGCCAGTAACCACAGCAACTCGAATTCATGGCTGGTGAGATCGATTTCAGTTTCATTGAGGCGAATCGCGTGGGTATGCGGGTCGATACTCAGTTTACCAAAGGTCAAACAGTGGGATTCCGCCTGAGGTGGTTGATTCTGACGGCGCAGTAAGTTGTTGATCCGCGCCACTAACAGGGCAGGATCGACGGGCTTAACCACATAGTCATCGGCACCGAGTTCTAGTCCTTTGATTTGATCTTCGCTTGAGCCAAGTGCGCTCATCAATAGGATTGGGCCGGCAAAATAGTCGGGCAGTTTCTCACACAGGGTGAGGCCATCCATGCCCGGCAGCATAATGTCTAACAGTATGATATCTGGCTTGTAATTGATTAATCGCGTTAATACTGTGTCGCCACGGCGTTCAACTTCAACATGCATACCATGGGATTTTAGGTAATCTACAATCAAGTTTGCTAAGCGAACGTCGTCTTCAACCAATAATACTCTGTGGTTCGATTGTGGGCTTGTCATTAAAATAAACTCCAAGGGTTGCGGTAACGTCTGCGAACCTGAGGTTGTGATGCAGAAGTGATTTTAAGTTTGGCACCAGCCAAAGTTTGGTTACTGTCTTTACTCACCATGACAAATTGAATATCCGTCATAGTGTGGATTTTCATGCTTAACGTATGGGTTGAAACTGAATCACTGCACCATTTGGGATAGGCGGCATTGTCGGACAAAATACAGATAAGCTCATCTTTGGCGAGTTCCCACTGCAGTTCAATATAGACATCGCAGGCCTGAGTTTCTGAACTGGTAATACAAATTTCAGGTGTGAGTTTAAGTGACGAGTCGCGAGTTTTAGCTTGTGCAGAACTTGGGCCCATCAAGCCGAGGCTTAGACCAAGAAAGCAAAGCAAGCTTAACTGAGGCAGTGTCACTAACGTTAGAACCTATAGGCTGCGCCGATAAAGTAGGTGCTGCTATAGTCTTGGTCTAACAAGGGACTGGCGGCAATCTCATCGGCAATTAGAGTGTAACGAACTGCCAACAGTAGATCCCAATTGTCAGTTAATATGTAACGGGCCGTCATTTCCGCACCTTTATCCCAACCTGATTTTGCTTGATATCTTTCGCTCCAATAGGCGTTTTCACTGGGTCTAACGCTGTAATAATAATCCACTACGGCTTGGCTCTTCCAATCAAATACTAGCGCAAACTCAAAAATGAAACGATCGTAATCCCAGCCATAGGTCCATTTTATTTGTGCTTCTGAACCTTGATGAACATTAAACATATCATGAGTGTACGCCAATCTAATAATACCGAGCCGCGTATAGATGAATGCTTCGGCACCGCCAAGTAAGGTGAAGTTCCGAGTCTCTAAGGAATTAAACTCAGGCTCGGGCTCAGTCGATAAATACATACTATTTATGGCTTTGGCTTCAACTTGAGTGCCACGATTCAAAAAGATATTTGATGGGTCCCATTGATAGAAGTAGGCTCTATCTAAGCTATAACTTGTTACTAAGTTAATTGTAAAGCTTTCTTGCTCGGCTAAGGTATAACCTAAATTACCATTGTCGAAGAACCAGTGTTCGCCGTAATAGGCCACTGTTGGAATAAAGAACAATGGAATATCGTCAAAATCCCTGAGTGGATTGCTTTTTTGTCCCCAGCCTATGGCGATGCCTAGATCCCAGTTGTTCATCTCAATACATTGATTTTCTGGTGCACAGGCTTCTTTCGCCATTCCGATTGCAGGCAAAATACTTAAACTTGTAATGAGGACAAAAAGAATACGATACATGATTTAACGATTAAGGGCTGAGGTTAACAATACAGGAAAACAGATTAGCATTTTATGCTCAATTCAACAGTGGTTTCATTCACGCAGATGCAAAATGATACAGCTATCAATTAAATAATAAATTTATGGATTGCACAATATGTTGATAGTCATGCTAAAAGCTTATCTTGGCAGCTTTCGTACGGTTAATTGTAAATGTTAAATTTTGTGTTTTATAAGTTTCGAGTGTAACTGAAATGATGTTAATTATGATGTAAAAGCTGTGTTGCTTGGAAATAATAATGCCATTCGCAAGTGTGAATGGCACAGACTGAAGCCGAATAACCTACTTTGCGGTAATAACACAGAGATTAGAATGAAGATTAATTGACCTCAGTAACTGACTTGTAGCCCATTTCTGTCAATTGATCGTTTACACAATCAAGCACATATTGTTTTAGCTCAGCATTTTCGACTTGATCTTCAGAAGCCATCTGCTGGCACACTTCTTTTAGCTGAGCGAGATCTGCTGCTGGTGCAGGCGGTAAAGAGGAGTCGTCAGCAAAGGAAGTGAAACTTACTAATGCCAATAGAGTAAAAACAGCTGATAACTTATTCATTTTATTTCCTTTAGTTATGTATTGTTAACCACAGATTAAGAAGCATTCTCTTAATACCACTGTGCCAACATCAGCAATTTATCACTGCTATTCTGTTTTAGATATAAATAATTTTCACCTTTTTTGATTAAGGTTTTTTACCTTGTTTTCCCTTGATTCGCTTCAAGTAAATGGGCTGGCTGAGTGTACTTTATTTGCTCTAGTTTGATTCATTCTCAGCATCTTTTGCTGCTTGAGTTAGGTTCACCCCCCCCACTCTGAACTCATGCGTGCTAAGTTGGCTCTTCTGAACTTGTGTTTGAAATTAATTGATGAAACTCTGCACATAAACTTATGTGCTTAACTTATGCGCTTAATTGTGTGTACAGTAGAACTTGGATTTCTTTCAAAAGTGCTGCTTACATCACTTTAAGGACTTATTTGCGATAAAGTGCATTATTATCACTGTTTATGGTCGATTTTTAATGAAGGTTTAATCGCCGCTGTTAACTGAATTATGCGGTAGTTATAAGAAGTCATATAAAATGAGATATGACGCATGTTGTAGGCCGTTTTTTTCTAGAATATTGAATTAAAAAGAATTAATTTTTATGTGTTTTTTAGTTTAAATTTCATTTTACAGTTTATTATTTTAACTTTATGTTTTTATTGTTTATTTTTATGTGTTCGTTTGTTTTTGATGATTACATTGCTAAGATTATAGCTATCCTCTAGAATGCGCCGCTCTCGCAGGTGCGCGTGCATAAGATTAATGGCAAATGCTATTGATTTTTATTGAATTGTTGATTTTTCTCTAGGGGAACTCTGTGTCTACAAAACTGGCTAATCCAGCGCCATTAGGTTTAATGGGCTTTGGTATGACAACAATTTTGTTAAACATTCATAATGCGGGATATTTCCCTATTGATTCTATGATCTTAGCCATGGGGATTTTTTACGGTGGCATTGGTCAAGTGATTGTGGGGATTATGTGTTTCATGCGCGGCGATACTTTCGGTACGACGGCATTTACCTCATACGGTTTGTTTTGGTTAACGCTAGTGGGCCTCATTTTAATGCCTAATGCTGGCATTGCGGCGAGTCCAACGTATTTTATGGGCTGGTATTTAACGCTTTGGGGCATATTCACGGCATTTATGTTTGTGGGTTCTTTGCGTTATCCAAGAGCCAAACAGTTTGTGTTTGCTTCTTTGACTATCTTATTTTTTCTGCTGGCGGCGCGTGATTTTACGGGTAGCGCCTTGATTGGCACTATTGCGGGCTTTGAAGGGATACTTTGCGGCGCAAGTGCGATTTATTTTGCGATGGCGCAGGTGCTTAATAATGAGTATGGCCGTGCGATTTTACCGGTGGGTGAATTGAAAAAATAACAATTCGGCAATGCAGAGCTGTAAAAAAGGCTGATGAAGATCAGCCTTTTTTATGGGTGTTAGCTGTACTAGATTTTAGTTTTAATATAGGCCACAGCTGCTTCATCTAAGCTACGAAGGGAAACATAACTCGTGCCTGCCTTGTGGGTGATCAAGAAGCCTTTTTCAGTTTCTTTAATTCGGTAAATGTCGGTCCATAAAATTTGGCTGGTCACAGACATCGATTGAGTGTGAATCCCTTGCTCATCAATGGTGAGTGTGACCTCATTGCTGGCCGCTTTACTCATCATCTGACGCATCAACCACCATGCTTTGTGATACTTCACATTGAGCGCTTCGATAACACCTAACCCAACAAAAAAGTAAGCTAAATAAAGGCTAATATCGGTGAAAATAAGCGCGATACCTATCAGGGTTAATCCAATGGCTTTGTAGTAAGGTTTGAGCGTGGGATCTGGTACCACTGATTGCGTATAGCATTCATCGAAATGGGCTTTATCTAAAATATACGTTGTGGAGTATGAATAGGGCGTTGGCATCATGTCATCTAATTGAGGTGGCACTTAATGCGGGCTAGTGTAGCGATTACAGTGATGAAAGTAACTAACCTTGCTATTGCAAGCATGAATGAGCACTTTGGTGTTTTCAAATTCGACGTTCAAACCCGCTCGTTTATACAGGTCAAGATATGAGTTGGACAGAAATACGGCAACGGCTATATTAGTCTTGCCGTAAGCATTGTTCGATTTTCGTGATTTGACACAAGGAGTGCAAAACATCATGGCCTTAGTCCCCAAAGATTTTGTAAATTACAAATCAACGCCGGTTTTCAACCATGACAACGTCCCTAAAATGTTGCTGCACATGCACAATACTAAGGCTGGCGTATATGGGCAAATCCAAGTGTTAACGGGCAGCTTAAAGTTTTATGGCTATACGGGTAGCAGGGGCGAGTTAGATAAAGAAATTATTATTCGCGCAGGTGAAACCGCCATTTCACATCCTGAATATTGGCATAAAGTGGAGCTACTGACCGAAGATACTCAGTTTAGACTCCACTTTTATGCCCATAAGGATTCGGCCATTGTGGCGCAGCAACAATCCGAGCGAAGCGAATAGTGTCTAGTACCTAGCTCTTACACCCTATTCACTACAAGCGGTTCTTGGCTACTTCTTTTTAATAACGATTTACGCTAGCTAATAGCGATTTCGTTCCGTTGGAATATCAGTTAAATACTCCACAAATTCCACTTCAAAGCCATGGGCATCGAAGAAGTAAATATTGCGTCGATAGGGATCGTCCATACCATCTTTGGCAATAGGGAAACCTGCCTGGGTCAGTCTTGCTATCACAGCATCTAAGTTGTCGGTCACAAAGGCAAAATGTGCCAGTCCAATTTGATGACCTGCCAAATCGCGGTTTTCACCTTCACCATTGTCACTAAAAGCAATGTATTGATAATCATCGCCAAAATGAATCCAATTACGGGGTTTGCCGTACCAAGTGCCTTTATCGCCACCGCGAACACGCCAATGGGGGAAAGCCGCTTGATAAAAGCGCAGTGCTGCGGGGATGTCATCTACCACTAAATTGATATGCTCTAAATGAATCATAATGCGTTCCTTGTAATGATTTTAGTCTGTTGCTGGTGGTTAAAATCTCAAGCCGCTTACATACCGTAACAGTATTCCTGCTGTTTTGGGTACGCTTGATTGGCATGTTGTTCACGAATGGGGGCTAATGCTTGGGCGTATTGATGCAGCATATATAAGCTGTATTGCACTCTTTCCCTAAGCGCGATATCGCGGGCACTCTCAGGGATTGCATTGAGTACATGGCTGACATTTCGGATGATTAAGTGATCGGGTATGGGCACTAATTTATTGTTTTTAAGGGCATTCATCTTCACTTCAACGATAGGGTAGGTACCGCTAATACCATCCGATATTGAAACTAATAAGGCGGGTTTATGGGCGGTTTCTTCGCGAGTACACATCAACAAAAAGTTCTTCAGTAATGGTGATGCCATGCCGCCCCATTCTGGGGTGATCAGCACTAGCGCATCGGCTTCATCGACTCTGTGCTCTATTTCGGGCCAGTGTTCACCTTTGTTGTCTTCTTCTCCGTCCCAAAATGGCAGATTAAACAGGCATAGTTCTAAGTGATGTATCGTGTCGTAACCCATGCTGTGAGGAGATGAGAAACTGCTTTCGGCGATATAACGACCGACTTTAGCACTTTGTGAATCGGGTCTTTGGCTGGTGCTGATGATGAGTAATTTCATTAAGTAAACCTATTTGTTTATAAATCATTTGTAAGGTAATTGCTTTACTTAATCTTGTAAAGGATAAAGTAAATAAAAAAGTTTATTTAATCTGTTAAAGCAGCGGAGATTGGGAGATAATGCTTCGGCTGAAATCGGGGAGACTCAATGAAAACTACTGATAAGATTATTCAATTACTCAAGTTGCATGGCCCGCTTACCGCTAAAACCTTAGCGGAGGAATTGGCGTTAACGACTATGGGGGTGCGTCAACATCTGCAAGCTTTGGAAGATATGGGTGATGTGGATATTGAGGATCGAGTTGAAGGCCGCGGTCGCCCAACACGTTACTGGGGATTGACCGAACAAAGCCGTACTCACTTTGCCGATCGCCATGAGGAATTGACGGTACAGCTAATTGACTCGGTAAAAATGATCTTTGGCGACCAAGGCTTGGATAAGCTTATCGGTCACAGGGAGCAAAGTGCGTTAGTCCAATATCGTGCGGCAATGGAAGGTGCTACTGATATTCCGACACGTTTGGCCATACTTGCGAAATTACGCTCGAACGAAGGTTATATGGCGACCATGGAACACATCGATGGCGTGTATTTTTTACTCGAAAATCATTGTCCAATCTGCGCCGCAGCGACTAAGTGTTTGAACTTTTGCCGCTCTGAGTTGCAACTTTTCCAGCAGTTATTCGCTGATATTGCCGTGGTGAGCCGCGAAGAACATATCATCGAAGGTGCTCGCCGCTGTGCATATAAGATTGCGGTAATTAAAGTTGCGACGATAGCCTAGTAGTGCACTTAAGTTGTTTGCTTGAGGCGTTTTATCTGTGGGATAAAACGTCACTGAAAGCTAACGCTACATATTAAGCATTCGTTCTGGGCTTAAACTTAGGAGCTTAGGGCTTATCAGGTTCGTGATAGGCCAATAAGGTTTCGAAACGAGGATGTCCTTTAAGTTGTGAGAAATCAGCTTCATCCAACGCTAGCTCTTTGAAGGATGCGCTGTTATGGATGGCGCGTTCCAAATCAGAAATTGCCCTATCTTCAACACCTAAACACGCAAAGGCGCAGGCTCTTTGATAAAAAGCATGGGCGTTAGTCGGGTCAACTTCCAAAACACGATTACATAGGCTTTGTGCCCAATTAAATTCGCGCATTTCCATTGCGGCATCGGCCTTGTAGGTCAGCGCTTCCAAGTCTCCAGGTCGAATCGTGAGGATTTCATCGTAGACTTCAATTTTTTGTTCGGGTGTCTGGGCACTTTGGGCGCGTAGCCACAGATTATGAATTTCATTAATCACTTCTATTTCACGATTATTATCTGTGATAGTACGACTCTTATGCTTGAGTTCTTGCTCGAGTAATTTGAACTTTTCTTCGTATTGTTCGGCAATACTCTGCAGCTGATTCGCGGCCAGTTTGGCGGTATGTGTCTTGATTTCCCGTAGTGATTGCCAACCGATAAAGGCAACTAAAGAGGCGACGCCGGCGATCATATAAAAGAAGTAGGTGACAGTGACATTGGCGTAATTCATCGACTTGTCGGCAACGGCCAGTTCGCGATCTGTGATATCTATGGTGAGGCGCCGCTCAAGATCCTGTTGATCGTATCTGAGGGATTTGAGTTCATCGAAGACGTAGCGCTCTATCAGCGGTTTATCATGGATGGCGAAAGGTTGAGGCGCTTCAGGGGGATTTACTGCATCGCTCGCTTGAGTGAAGAATGAGCTCGCGAGTATCACTAAAAACAAGGCTAAAAATAGCAGGTTCGAACGTATCATAACGGGACTTGCAGATAAGTTTTTGATGCGGTAACCACTCACAATAAGATGAATTGAACGCCTAGCTTAACAAATTTTGCCTAGTTTGATCTAATTTTGCTCTAAATAAGCATCTGTGATGCTTACTGTATTGGCTCGCTATGACCTGAACTCGCATCCTGCTAGAATGGCTATCCCATTCATATTTCGTCATTTGTGGTGTTATGCAGTCTAAGCGCGGCCGACTCGATCGTTATCTCTGTACCCAGTTACACACTCACCGTAAAGCGGTACGTGAACTGTTACTCTTGGGCCGAGTACGCGTTGATGGATTGATAGTGAAGGACATGAATAGGCAAGTGGATGAGTTTTCTCACATCCAACTCGATGGGCAAATATTACAGGCCAACACGCCAGTTTATTTGATGTTGCATAAGCCGATTGGCGTGGTGAGCGCGACTAAAGATACTCAGCATAAAACCGTGATTGATTTGCTCGATTGCGAAGCCCGTGATGAGTTACATATCGCGGGTAGACTAGATTTAAATTCTTCGGGTTTGTTATTACTGACCAATGACAGCCGCTGGTCTGATGCACTAATGTCACCGACGCATAAGGTCGATAAAGTGTATCGCGTCACCTTAGCTAATCCATTAACTGAAGAATATATCGCCGCATTTGCCGAAGGTATGTATTTCAGCTTTGAAGATATAATGACTCAGCCTGCTAAATTGGTGATCCTTGCTGATCATGTTGCTGAAGTGACTTTAAAGGAAGGTAAGTACCATCAAATTAAGCGGATGTTTGGTCGCTTTCGAAACCCAGTTGTTGGTCTACATAGATTATCAATAGGTGATATTGTGTTGGATGAAGCTCTGGCGTCGGGCAAAAGTCGTGTGCTGACTGCCGCAGAAGTGGCTTCTATCCGCTGTAAACCGGTAGCTTAGAGACATAGAGCACTTCAATTTATTAGCCATTATTCTGCGGATTCTAAATATAAAAATGGACTTGAGAGTCAAGTGTCCCAAGCCCGTGACATGGGATTAGAGATCGGCGTGGGGGCCGAATACTTCATAGTGCATGTTTTCAGTTGATACACCCAGAACGAGTAATTGTTGCTTGATGGCTGACATGAATCCAATAGGCCCGCAGAAATAGTAACGTGCATGGGGAAGCAGTTGATCTGCGACTTTGCTTAATTCCATTTGTCCTTCAAAATCATAATCTGTACCTACCACATCGGTTGAACTCGGCTTGCGATACCAAACATGGCTCTTCAGATTATGATGTTGCTGGCGCTTGGTGTGAATAGCCTGTTTGAAACCATGTACATCACCTTGCTCACAGGCATGTAGCCAAGTAATAGCACTTGGATGTTGCAACTTGATCAATTGATTCAACATGCTTTTCATCGGTGTTTGACCCACTCCTGCCGAAATGAGCACTACGGGGATGTCCGCCCCGACTTCTAAGATAAAATCTCCCGCCGGCGGCATAACTGCAATTTTGTCACCGATATGCATGGTATCGTGTAGCAGATTAGACACTTGGCCACCTAATTCACGTTTCACACTGATGCGGTAGTTGTTGCCATTCGGTGCATCGGATAGGGAATATTGGCGGATTTCTTCATATGCTAAATTGGGATGTTTTAGCTTCAAACTTAAATACTGGCCGGGAATGAAATCTTTAACTGGCTTACCGTCTTCGGGCGTCAATATGAAGGAGGTAATGACTGTGGACTCAGTCTTTTTCGCACTAATGATAAACTGACGCTCACCCAACCAACCGCCATCTTGTTCTGCATGTGACTGATAAATTTGAGCTTCTCGTTGAATAAATATATCTGCTAAAAATCCATAGGCCTGCGCCCAAGCTTCTAATACTTCTTCTGTTACTGCATCGCCGCCTAACTCTTTAAGGGTGGCCAATAAGTGGCTGCCGACGATCGCATATTGCTCAGGCTTGATCAGAAAGCCTGTATGTTTTTGGGCAATGCGCTCGACAGTCGAACTTAGCACCGCTAAGTTTTCAATATTTTTAGCATAAGCCGCGACGGCGTTGAATAGGGCAACAGGCTGGCCACCAGAATGCTGGTGTGCCAAGTTAAATACATCTTTTAGTTCAGGATTATGTTTGAACATACGTTCATAAAAATGGGTCGTCAGCGCAGGGCCTGCGGATTCGAGTAAGGGGATAGTGCTCTTGATAACTTGGATTGTACGGCTGTCCAACATAGAAAATCCTTAACGTGCAAATATTATGAATGTTAAATAAGTTTAAAGATCTATTTGATTTGGATCAATAGTGATGATCGCAATTCGTGCTATCGATAAGCGTGATTAAGGTCATTTGAAGTGCTTTATCAAAGCGGGTATGAGATTGGGAAATGATAAATAAATATATTATTTCAATGTATTACAGAGGTAATGGGGGAGGTTAACTGCAACAGCAAAGCTTATTGCAGTCATAGTGTGGTTTTTTGACTTAGAGTTTAAATGCACTCACTTGATTGCGCATACTGTTGGCGAGTTTAGTTAAATTAACCACAGATTCACTTAATTCAGCCGCCGATGCGGTGGAATGTTCGGCAATATCGCTGATGGCAATAATACTACGATTAATGCTTTCGGCAACGCTACTTTGTTCTTCGGCAGCGGTCGCAATATGAGTATTAAGTTCAGTGATGCTATCTACTGAGGAGACGATTTCTTTCAGTGCTTGGCCTGCTTGATTAGCTTTATCATTAGCATCATCTACTTGATTTATACCTATTTCCATAGCGTTAACTGCTTCTTTAACGCCTTGTTGCAGTGTGGCAATCATGGCCTCAATTTCTTGGGTAGACTTTTGGGTGCGCTGCGCAAGGGTCCGCACTTCATCCGCAACGACTGCAAAGCCGCGGCCTTGTTCCCCCGCACGGGCTGCTTCAATGGCGGCATTTAATGCCAATAGATTGGTTTGCTCGGCAATGCTTTTTATCACATCGAGTACGCGGCCGATATTTTGGCTTTCATTAGACAGAAATCCAATGACTTGTGCCGTTTTTTGAATTTGATCAGATAATTGCGACATACTGCTAATCGATTGCATCACAATATTATTGCCATTGGCTGCATAGGTGTCGGCATCTTTGGCTGAATCTGCCGCCGCAGATGCGCTTTGGGCGACTTCTGCAACCGTTGCCGTCATCTCATTCATGGCCGTTGCAGTTTGCTCCGTTTCGGCTTGCTGCTGTTGCATACGTTTATTGGTTGCCTGCGTGAAGCTGCTTAACTCATTTGCTGAACTATTAACGGTATTTGCCGCTTCGGCAATCGAATGAAGAATGCCCCGCAAGTGTTCAATAACTTGGGTGAGGCTAGTGGATATTTGTCCTAGCTCATCGTGATTAAAAGTAGTGAATTTGACGGTAAGATCTGAGTCTTGATGGATTAGCTTAAGTTTACTGAGAATGTCATTAATAGGATTCATCACGCTGCGATTGACCCAGAGCCCAATCACAATACTGATAATCATGGCGGCACAGGCTAATGCTACAAAAATAGTGATTGAAGATTGGTAAATGGCATTCACACGATCTTTTTCTTCGCCTGCCACGCGAATTTGCAGTGCAATCAGTTCAGATATTTGGTTACTGATGGGGTCTATTACTTGGTAAAGCGGCAGGATATTGGCCGATAATTGGCTTGATACATCACCATTTAATCCTCTTAAGCGTGAGATCAGTGTGTCAATCTGTTGATTCGCGGGTGAGAACAGTACTTCGGCTTGTTTTACGAGTCGGGATTCTTCTGAGGTAAGTTCAGTGGCTAAGTATTTTTGCCAATGCTGGGTAATGGTAGATTTGGCACTGTCTAGTGCTTCAGCTGCTTGAGAGGCGGTGAAACCACCCGCGTTCGCCTTATTGACCGCATCGATAACATCGACCGCGTACTTATCAGCAATCACTTTTAAATCGTCTAGTGGCACAACTCTATCGCCATAGATACGTTCAACACCCGATTCAATTTTACCCATCATATTAATGGCGAGAAAACCAATCGTCATTAGCATTAAAAGGGGAACCAGAATGCCGATAAACATTTTTTGTTTTATTTGTAAACCGTTCATATGGATAGCCTCAGTGAACTAAAGAGTCCTTTAGGCAGAACTCTATCTATCCCTATGATGAGTCTGTAACAATAGGTATAGCAAATCTGAGGAAAGAGGGGGGAGTTACAGAAAATTTATTTTGCTTCAGATACAAAAAAACCTCGCTTGGCGAGGTTTAAATGTTGGTACAGATGAGAGGACTTGAACCTCCACGCCCTTGCGAGCACCAGCACCTGAAGCTGGCGTGTCTACCAATTCCACCACATCTGCATGGCTATTCGATATTTCATCGAATTGACAATCTTAACACTGTGAATCTTAACTTTTGAACTGCAATTTGGTACAGGTGAGAGGACTTGAACCTCCACGCCCTTGCGAGCACCAGCACCTGAAGCTGGCGTGTCTACCAATTCCACCACACCTGCACTGTACCTATCGCAGTTCTCTAACATAAGTCGCTATCGCAACCCATTTAAAGATGGTGCCCGAACCCGGAATCGAACCAGGGACACGAGGATTTTCAATCCTCTGCTCTACCGACTGAGCTATTCGGGCGACGGGCGCAATTTAAAGGCTTTTCGGGTTTTGAGTCAATAGATTTTTACTAAATAACGGAAAAAGTGACTCAGTTGGATAAGATTTACACGAAAGTGTCATTTGTGTTGGTATTGAGGATGTAAAAATAGCCAAACCACTATCCACACTGAGAACTTAGCGTTATCTATTTATGGCTTATTAGGGTCACCAAGCAAAAAAATGCCCCTATTAAAGGGGCATTCTCGGTTAGTTTGATAAGATTTCATTGTTTGGGAAGTTAGCTTGCATTACCATGAGCACGTTTTGCTTCAGCTTGCTCTGACCTAATTCGCCATAAGCTTCTATCATTATCTCTAATGCCCGTTCATTTGAAGGGGTGCCAGGGTATGTTTCCATTACAGATTGTGCTCGGATTGCTGCGGCGCTCCATGCATTCATCTTGAGATAATACTCGGCAACTTGAATTGAATATTTTGCTAAGCGATTCTTCAGCGCTAACATGCGTTTTTGCGCATCGGCGGCATATTTGCTGTTAGGGTAGGTTTTGATAAGACGATCAAAATCTTTGAAAGCATCTTGAGCATTTTTAGGGTCACGATCGGTTCGGTCGATATTAAGCATGTCGTGGAACATGTAATTGTCGGCTTGCATGTTCACTAAACCGCGCATATAGAACACATAGTCTACATCTGGATGAGTTGGATTAAGACGGATAAATCTGTCTATGTTCGCAATACCAGAAGCGACATCGTCCATTTTATAGTAAGCATATATCAGGTCTAACTGGACTTGAGTTTTGTGAGGTCCGAAGGGGAAGCGTGAGTCTAGCGCTTCCAAAGAACGGACAGCTTTAGAGTAATTGCCAAGCTCCATAGAGGTTCTTGCCTGAGTATAAAGTACATCAGGTGACGTTTTGGCGGCAATATCGTTATCATCAGGGCTGCTGCTACAGGCTGATAACGCTAGTGAAAATAGGACTAAGGTAACGCCTTTGGAAAATTTATACATACTTGAATTCAATTCTTTTTAAGTTGTAGTTAAGAATTTTTCCATTTCACTATAAAATAGAAAACATCCGATTGTAACAGATAGCACACATTTTTTGACCCCTAAATGGGGATACGGTTCCTATGACACAAGAGATTAATCTAAAAAGCGAGATTTCGGCAACACAAACTGGACTGAGATTAGATCAGGCCCTAGCAGAGTTGTTCCCAGATTACTCGCGCACGCGCATCAAGGAATGGATCCTATCTGATGCAGTTTATGTTGACGGCGTTGTCGTTAATAAGCCCCGAGAGAAAGTTTATGAGCTGCAACAGATACTCATAGATGCCACTCTTGAAGAAGAAGTTCACGCAGCGGCACAGGCCATTGATCTGGATATCGTCTATGAAGATGACGACATTATTGTGATCAACAAGCAAGCGGGACTCGTGGTTCACCCTGGTGCTGGCAATGCCGATGGCACTTTGATGAATGCACTGTTGCACCATTGTCCCGATATTGAGCATGTACCACGTGCTGGTATTGTGCACCGTCTGGACAAGGATACTACAGGTTTAATGGTTGTAGCCAAAACCGTTGAAGCGCAAACCCATTTAGTTGCCGCCTTGCAGGCCCGTGAAATCACTCGTGAATACGAAGCGATTGTGATGGGGACTATGACAGGTGGCGGTACTGTTGATGAGCCGATTGGTCGTCATCCAACGAAACGTACTCATATGGCGGTGCATCACTCAGGTAAACCTGCTGTGACGCATTATCGTGTGGCGGAAAAATTCCGTAACCACACTCGTCTAAGATTGCGCCTTGAATCGGGTCGTACTCACCAAATTCGTGTGCACATGGAATACATAGGCCACGTATTAGTGGGCGATCCTGTGTATGGTGGTCGTCCAAAACCGCCGAAATGGGCCAGCCCAGAGTTTTTTGATATTCTGAAAAACTTCAAGCGCCAAGCGCTGCACGCTGTGCGTCTTGAATTAGCGCACCCTGTGAGTTGTGAAATCATGAGCTGGCACGCGCCAATTCCTGAAGACATGGTGATTTTGACTAAAGCACTGCGTCAAGACACGGTCGAGCATCCGATCGAGTATTTGTAAGTGTTTAATCACGATTGGCCTGTTCCTGCTAATGTCGGTATCGCTATGACAAATCGTCATGGCGGTGTGAGCGTGCATCCCTATGATAGTTTGAATCTTGGACTGCACGTCGGTGATGCGCCTGAGCTGGTGATGGCTAATCGTGAATTACTCTGCAAACAATTAGCGTTAACCGCAGATCCTGTCTGGCTCGAGCAAGTGCATGGTACTCATGTGCTTAATTTAGATGCGCGGAGCTTAGCTCCTGCTGTGGATACACCGATTGCCGATGCCAGTTACAGCCAAACGGCTAGCCAAGTTTGCGCTATAATGACTGCCGATTGTTTACCTGTGTTGTTGTGTAATCAAGCGGGAACCGAAGTGGCTGCAGCCCATGCCGGTTGGCGTGGTTTATGTGATGGCGTGATTGAGGCCACCGCGGCGCAGTTTAGTTCACCTATGGATGAGTTGATTGCCTACCTCGGTCCGGCTATTGGTCCACAAAAATTTGAAGTCGGTGTTGAAGTACAGCAAGCCTTTTGTACTTTACATCCGCAAGCGGCAGTGTGTTTTATTCCAAGTGGTAACAAGTATCTTGCCGATATTATTGGCTTGGCTACATTACGCTTGAGTTTACTCGGGATAAACCATATTTATAGCGCAGATATCTGCACAGTCAGCGACACGGATTACTTCTCTTATCGTCGCGATAAGGTGACGGGACGCATGGCTTCATTGATCTGGCTTAAGTCTTAAGCTAATTCCCCTACAGTTTGTATTTATTTGCGCGTTATTCGCTTGAATTTGGCTAAATAGCCCCCATCTTTTAACTAACGAAATGTAATACCAATCCTATTTAGATCTCTCCATTAGCGGTACTGATTTTAAAACCACTAAATTGGCAAGATGTCTTGTGGATTGGCATATCTCTACTATATGAGTGTTAGGAGGCTGTATGCGACTCGATCGTATGACCAATAAATTTCAGCTTGCCATCTCTGATGCCCAGTCACTCGCACTTGGGCGTGATCATCAGTTTATTGAACCGCTGCATTTGATGATGGCATTGTTGAACCAAGATTCAGGTTCAATCCATCCCTTATTGACCCAAGCTGGCATTCGAGTGAGTGCGCTGCGATCGCTCTTGAGTCAAGAGCTGGAACGCTTACCTCAAGTTGAAGGGACTGGCGGCGATGTACAATTATCCCAAGGTTTAATCCGTTTATTAAATCTGTGCGATAAATTGGCGCAAAAGCGTAAAGATAAATATATCTCTAGCGAATTATTTGTATTAGCTGCGTTAGAAGGTGCCGATGCTCTTGCACAAGCGTTGAAAAAAGCCGGCGCGACCAAAGAGTTGATGGAACAAACCATTGAACAAATGCGCGGCGGCCAAAAAGTGGATGATCCGAACGCTGAAGATCAACGCCAAGCGTTGAAGAAGTTTACTATCGATCTCACCGAGCGAGCCGAACAAGGCAAGTTAGATCCTGTGATCGGCCGTGACGATGAAATTCGCCGTACGATCCAAGTGTTACAACGTCGCAGTAAAAATAACCCCGTCCTTATCGGTGAACCGGGTGTGGGTAAAACGGCGATTGTTGAAGGACTTGCCCAGCGTATCGTTAATGGTGAAGTCCCCGAGGGCATTAAAAATAAGCGTGTCTTATCCCTCGATATGGGCTCATTGATTGCGGGTGCTAAATATCGTGGTGAGTTCGAAGAGCGTTTAAAAGCGGTACTTAATGAGCTGGCGCAGGAAGAAGGTCAAGTGATCCTCTTCATCGACGAGCTACATACTATGGTCGGCGCCGGTAAAGGTGAAGGCGCAATGGATGCGGGTAACATGCTCAAACCTGCGTTAGCGCGTGGTGACTTGCACTGTGTGGGTGCGACAACGCTTGATGAGTATCGTCAGTATATTGAAAAAGATGCGGCGCTTGAACGTCGTTTCCAAAAAGTGCTGGTGGATGAGCCAAGCGTTGAAGACACCATCGCCATTTTGCGTGGCCTGAAAGAACGTTACGAGCTGCATCACCATGTGGAAATTACCGATCCGGCGATTGTGGCGGCGGCGACTATGTCGCACCGTTATGTGTCGGACCGTAAGTTACCCGATAAAGCGATCGATTTGATCGACGAAGCGGCATCGAGCATCCGCATGCAGATGGACTCAAAACCTGAGTCACTCGACCGGCTTGAACGACGTGCTATCCAGCTCAAACTGGAGGAGCAAGCGTTAGCCAAAGAAAATGATGAGGCGAGTCGTCGCAGGCTTGACCATCTGCAAGAGGAATTACGTGACGTTGAAGCTAAAGCTTCAGAGTTGAACGAAATTTGGCGTACTGAAAAAGCCGCACTAGCGGGAACTCAGCATATTAAAGCCGATCTCGAACAGGCTCGAATGGATTTAGAAGTGGCGCGTCGTGCGGGTGATTTAACTCGGATGTCTGAGTTGCAATACGGTCGTATTCCTGAGCTTGAAAAACAGCTCGATTTGGCATCGCAAGCCGAAATGCAGGACATGACGTTATTGCGTAACAAGGTCACTGAGTTCGAAATCGCCGAAGTCTTGTCGAAAGCGACGGGAATACCCGTATCGAAAATGCTTGAAGGTGAGCGCGAGAAATTACTGCAAATGGAAGTGGCGCTGCATGAGCGGGTGATAGGCCAAAACGAAGCCGTTGATGCGGTGGCAAACGCGATTCGTCGTAGTCGTGCGGGTCTTGCGGATCCGAATCGCCCGATTGGCTCTTTCCTGTTCTTAGGCCCAACGGGTGTAGGTAAAACTGAGCTGTGTAAATCACTGGCGAGGTTCTTATTTGATACCGAATCGGCCTTAGTGCGCATTGATATGTCTGAGTTTATGGAAAAACACTCAGTATCGCGCTTAGTGGGTGCGCCTCCAGGATACGTAGGTTATGAAGAGGGCGGTTACTTAACGGAAGCCGTTCGTCGTAAACCTTATTCGGTGATATTGCTCGACGAAGTCGAGAAAGCGCATCCCGATGTGTTTAACATTTTACTGCAAGTGCTTGATGATGGACGCTTAACCGATGGTCAAGGTCGTACTGTCGATTTTAGAAATACAGTGATCATCATGACCTCGAACTTAGGCTCCGACATTATCCAAGAAGGATTTGGTCAAGTGACCTATGCAGAGATGAAAGCGGCGGTAATGAATGTGGTCACTCACAGTTTCAGACCCGAGTTTTTAAACCGTATCGATGAATCTGTGGTGTTCCATCCATTGGATGCTGCCAATATCAAGCGTATTGCTTCGATACAGATTGCTTCCTTACGCCAACGTTTGGCTGAAAAGGACTATACATTGGAGATCACCGACGACGCATTATCACTGATTGCGGAAATTGGTTTCGATCCTGTGTATGGCGCAAGACCGTTGAAACGGGCATTGCAGCAAGAAGTCGAAAACCCGCTGGCGCAGAAATTACTGCGTGGTGACTTGTTACCGGGTAAACCGATCAAGGTCAGTTGTGCGGGTGGCGAGTTAGTGTTCGAGCAATAACCTGTGACCAGTAGCTAGTCACTTAGTGTGTTGTTTGAATGCGATACGTTAATCAAATGCTTGAAGTTGGATATGTTGAAATAGGCGAACTGAAATAAGCGTTCTTGAATGAACGAGCTTGAAATAAACTATCTTGCAATAAGAGATAGCGCTTTCTTAGTCAGTATCGCTCCCGCTTCACGCGCTAAAACGAAAGGAGCCGAGTTTTTAACTCGGCTCCTTTTTTATTGCGTTAGCGTTAATCGTTGTTCATTAATGTAGTGGCATAGTAAATTTGGCTACTTCTTATCACAGAAGAGTTTGATTCTTTCCAGCTGTTGGGCAATCGAGGCTTGGCGATCCTCCTCAGTCATAGCGACAGATTCACCCGAATCGGAAGTTTGGCGGATAAGCTTAGTGTGCGTCGAGAGAATATCTAAATTGTGTTTTGCACTCTCACAAATGGATTTAGCCTGTTGGGCGTCTTTTTCTTTAATCAGCGCAGCTGACTTTTCTAATTCATTGGCTTCAGCAGTTGGCTCAACTTTCTTTATCGGCGCGATAAAACCCACTTTCGCCTGCTCTAAATCTTCACTGTAGAGCTTGTCTGCTTTGATGTTTTCTTGTTGCGGGGCTTGTTGGCTGTAATGTGTCACACCATTTTCATCGACCCAAGTATAAATAACGCCCGCAGAAACGGGGCCAATGAAAAGGCCGAGCCAGAGCCATCGATAAAGTATTGTTCTGAACATGTTCACTTTTAACATCGAAATTATCCCTAACTGGTCTCTCATCGACATGATAATAAAATATGTTATCTTGAAAGCTAACTTCTCTTCACTGAACTAGCGTAATAAGTGTATGCAAAATTCTTCAAATCAAACAGTAAAGAATAAAGGTATCTATTTACTGCCTAATCTTTTTACGACAGCAGGATTGTTTTCTGGCTTTTATGCTGTGATAGCTTCCATGAATGCTAACTTTGAAGCTGCTGCAATAGCCATTTTTATTGCCATGATTTGTGATGGGCTCGATGGCCGAGTGGCAAGACTGACTAATACCCAAAGTGATTTTGGTGCCGAATACGACAGTATGGCCGATATGGTGTCCTTCGGAATGGCGCCAGCACTACTCGCCTACAATTGGGCATTAGCGGACTTAGGTAAAATTGGTTGGTTGGCGGCATTTATTTATTGTGCAGGTGCGGCACTCAGGCTCGCTCGATTTAATACGCAAGTTGGCGTTGCCGATAAGCGTTATTTTCAAGGTCTCGCCAGCCCGGCAGCCGCAGCTGTTATTGCCGGCAGTATTTGGCTTGGTAATCAATATAGTCTCGATGGAAGAAACATCAGTTGGATTGCGGCCCTTGTTACTGCGGCAACCGGTTTACTGATGGTCAGCAATTTCCGCTATCACTCCTTTAAAGAAATTGACTGGCGTGGCAAGGTTAACTTTATCGTGATCTTACTGGTCGTCGGTGTATTTGTGGTGGTGTCAGTTCAACCTGCATTGATCTTATGTGTCGGCTTCTACTTATATGCGATTTCAGGCCCGATCATTACTATCAGAACGGTAAGGAAACTCAAAGTCGCGCATATTGTCGGTGATGATACGGTGACGAATGTCGAGAACAATCACTCAACCCAAGCTGCAGCACAAACACAAAGCGCTACAAATATCGAAAAAGAAAAACAAGAAGAGCATAAATCTTAGGGCTCGTGCTTTTGATCAGTGCTTATCATTAGCTAGGTGCAAACAAGAGTAAGACATCACACTGGGCATAACGCTTTTAGAGGTTTGCGGATAGATATTACGAAAAATAGCTATCAACTTCTGTTTATGCCCATTCAATCTATTAAAACTCCAGCAATAGGCTATTCCTTCTGCCAAACTTATCAGCCCAAACAGCGATATTGCTCAGTATTGCAGTATATTTCTGCAGTTTGGTGGTTATTTATTCGCTTGGCGCAGATTGTTAAAAAAGCCCTTGCACAAAAAGTTTCACTGCCTATAATGCGCATCCACTGACACGGCAGACAGCGTTAAGCAGCCTGATGTGACAGTTCATTAATGAGTTTACTGATTGATGAGTGTTGAGAAATTTTGTAAAAACTCCTTGACGCGAAACGGGAAATGCGTAGAATACGCAGCCCTAGCCAACTGGAAGCGTTCGACGCTCAGTGTGGTACTCAAGTTCTCTTACGAATATTGAGTTGCTCTTTAACAAGATAAAACAAGAAATCTGTGTGGACACTCACAGGTGTTGAGTTAATCGAAACTGCTTAACCTTCGGGTTGGCAGTCAAAAATTTAAATCAATGTAACAATGAGTGTTCATAGTAATATGTACAGTTTGTTTCTGCTTTTAAGTGGGAACAAAAAAATCAGAATTCATTGAGCCGCTGATTCCTTCGGGATGAAGCAACAAAACTTTAATTGAAGAGTTTGATCATGGCTCAGATTGAACGCTGGCGGCAGGCCTAACACATGCAAGTCGAGCGGCAGCGGGAAGATAGCTTGCTATCTTTGCCGGCGAGCGGCGGACGGGTGAGTAATGCCTAGGGATCTGCCCAGTCGAGGGGGATAACAGTTGGAAACGACTGCTAATACCGCATACGCCCTACGGGGGAAAGGAGGGGACCTTCGGGCCTTCCGTGATTGGATGAACCTAGGTGGGATTAGCTAGTTGGTGAGGTAATGGCTCACCAAGGCGACGATCCCTAGCTGTTCTGAGAGGATGATCAGCCACACTGGGACTGAGACACGGCCCAGACTCCTACGGGAGGCAGCAGTGGGGAATATTGCACAATGGGGGGAACCCTGATGCAGCCATGCCGCGTGTGTGAAGAAGGCCTTCGGGTTGTAAAGCACTTTCAGTAGGGAGGAAAGGGTGTAGTTTAATACG